>JAHFUF010000137.1:0-5336 GCA_023265235.1 Blastocatellia bacterium | reverse complement strand
TAAAGTAGATACTACAAATATTCTCTTTATTTGTGGCGGTGCCTTTGTTGGCTTAGATAAAGTAATTGAACGCCGTTTAGGTGGAAAAACCTTGGGTTTTCAAGCTGATATTAATAAACGTCGCTTTAGTGCTAGATCTAATGTGCTTTTTCATGTCGAACCTCAAGACTTAATCAAATATGGAATGATCCCTGAATTTGTTGGGCGACTTGCCTCAGTAAGCTCTTTACATGAATTAGATGAGTCTGCACTAGTAGAGATTCTTACTAAGCCTAAAAATTCTTTGATGAAACAATACCAAGCATTGTTTGAACTAGATGGTATTCGTATGACTTATACTGATTCATCAGTAGAAGCTCTTGCACGTAAAGCAATAGAACTCAAAGTAGGTGCTAGAGGTTTAAGAATGGTGCTTGAGAAAATTATGTTAGACGCATTCTATAACCTACCTTCCCAGCGTAAGATAAAGAAATTTGTTCTTACTAGTGAACTAGTAGAAAGTGGGACGCTTTCCTTACAGGCTTTAGAACAAGTCGGTTAAAAAATAAATACAGCGTCAAAAGAGGACAGACATGCGAACTTTATTTGAGCCTATTGAACCCTTTGATCAAGGGATGTTGGCTGTTTCATCAATACATAAAATTTATTATGAACAAAGCGGTAATCCAAGTGGTAAGCCTGTAGTATTTCTACATGGTGGCCCAGGTGGTGGGTCTGATCCAATGTATCGACGCTTTTTTGACCCTCAGGCTTATCGAATTGTAATTTTTGACCAACGAGGTTCAGGTAAGAGCGAGCCATTTGCTTGTTTAGAGGAAAATACTACTTGGGATTTAGTAGCAGACATTGAAAAACTACGAGAACACTTAGGTGTTGAACGCTGGGTAGTATTTGGTGGATCCTGGGGAAGTACCTTAAGTTTGGCTTACTCAGAGGCTCATCCAGAAAGAACTGTCGCATTAGTTTTACGAGGAATATTTTTGTGTCGCCCAAAAGAAATAAAATGGTTTTATCAAGAAGGCGCGGATGCTATTTTCGCGGATGTCTGGGAGGATTACTTAAACCTAATTCCAGTAGAAGAACGCGGCGATATGTTAAAAGCTTATTACAAACGTCTTACTAGTGAAGATGAACAGGTTCGTTTGGCCGCAGCACGCACTTGGAGTATTTGGGAAGGTAGTACTTCTAAATTAATTCCTTCTCAATCTTTAATTGATAGCTTTGGCGAACCAGAAAAAGCCCTACCACTTGCACGTATTGAGTGTCATTATTTTATGAATAATGCCTTCTTTTCAACAGAAAATTACTTAATCGAGAATGTACATCACATTCAGCATATTCCTGCTGTAATTGTACAGGGGAGATATGATGTTGTATGTCCAATGATGAGTGCTTGGGAACTACACCGCGCTTGGCCAGAAGCAAAACTAGAAATAATTCCTGATGCAGGTCATTCAGCAACAGAAGCTGGAATTATTGATGGATTAGTTACGGCAACAGAAGAGTTTAAGCTATTATAATCCGTGCTACTTAGAGTGAACTGTTCACCCCTATATTAACCCTTAGTCGCGTTAGCATATTTGATAATATGCTCAGACCTAAAAGACTGCACACTTTAAGGCTTCTAGGAATTAGGAGCTTTTTTAGTTTGTTATTTGTTATTTGGCTCCAGCCGCCACAAGTAATTTTACAAGTTCATTGTAATTATTTTGTTTTGCTCTAGATAGTGCAGTGCGACCATTTTTATCTTTAGCGTTAACATTAGGATTAGCATTTAGAATTATTTTAACCAATCCATTTTCACCAGAATCAACTGCATACATTAAAACCGTACTATCAAAATTATCCCTAGCATTAATGTCTGCTTTTGCCGAAAGAAGCAGTTTTGTCACTTGAGAATTACTTAAAGTAAGTGCATACATTAGCGCAGTTTTACCGCTACGGTCTTTTAAGTTAGTGTCTGCTTTAGCTTCTAATAAAAGCTTCATAGCCTTATTGCTATTGTTTATTGCTGCGGCCATAAGCGAAGTCCTACCACCACCGTCTTGCGCATTTATATCTGCTTTAGCTGGTATTAGTATTTTGATTATGTCGCTTTGATTAGAATCAGCAGCAAAAATTAATGGAGTGTAGCCTGTATCATTTTTAGCGTTAGGGTTTGCTCCTGCTGCTAGGGCTTCTTTAGCTAGCTTAACATCACCTAAATAAGCTGCATCAAACAAAGCTTGGTCTACTAATCGAATTTGAACCCTTCCTTTAGGGGCATTGTTGTTTTGACAAAAAGCAGGTTGATGAAAATTTGGCAAAGCAAACATTAACAATAAAAAAAATGCAATTTTAAAGAAAGTGGTCATAGATATTTCCAAAGATAATTAGTGATATGGCGATATATTATGACGAAAATTTTACTAGCAAGCTAATCTAAAAAACGAAAACAGCACAAGAAACTATTCTTGTGCTGTTAAAAAAATTATCAATAAAATATTAAAGTGCTGCTGCACCACTAACTACTTCAATAATTTCTCTAGTGATTGCGGCTTGGCGAACTCGGTTCATTCCAAGCGTTAACTTGTTAATCACTTCTGTAGCGTTCTTACTAGCAGAATCCATAGCACTCATTCTCGCGCCATGTTCAGCCGCAACAGAGTCTAATAGAGCAGTAAAAATTTGCGTTTCAACATAATGAGGAAGTAGTCGACTTAGGATTTCTGCTGGAGGTTGTTCATAGATATAATCTGTCGCTGAAGCAGCCATTTTAGAATCTACTTCGCCTTGAGGAGTTAGAGAGGCCAAAGGCAAAATTTGGTTAAAAATTTGGTTCTGTTGAATAGCAGACTTAAATTCATTATAAAGAATAAAAACCTTATCTGGACGAGGCTTGCCATCAACTTCTTCAGTAAATAGCTTTATAACTTCTTCCCCTATTTCTGAACCTTGAATATAGGTAACAGCCCTAGAAACTAACCCTACGTATTCATTAGCTATAGAGAAATTACGACGACGAGCAAAGTCACGAGCTTTGCGGCCAATGCAAAGAAATTCTACTTTTTTGTTTGGATTATCTTTAACAAACTGTAGCGCAGTTTTTAGCAGGTATGTATTAAAAGCCCCACATAAACCTTTGTCTGAAGTAATTAAAATTACTAGGTAATGTTCATCTGCTCGTGTTTCCATTAATGGATGCTGGTATTCGCCAGCACGAGAAGCAAGATTATTTAGCATTTCTCGCAGTTTTCTAGAATAAGGTCTAGCAGCAACAATACGTCCTTGAGCACGAGCTAGTTTAGAAGCAGAAACTAACTTCATGGCCTTAGTAATTTGGCGCATGTTTTTAACTGAGCGAATACGGCGTCTAATTCCTTGTAGATTAGGCATAACATTCCTAAAAATTAGTTCTTTATTTATAGCCCTGTAAGGGCTTTTGATAATAGCCCAGACCTTTAGGTCTGGGAACTAGATATTAACTGGGAACTGATTATTAACTGAGAACTGGATATTAACTGGGAACTGGATATTAACTGAGAACTGATTATTTATTGGATATTTATTACTTATTTATTACTGTTTAGATTAAGCACTAGCTTTGGCTAACTTGCCACCTTCAGATGCAAATTTTTGCTTAAATTCTTTAATAGCCTCTGCCATTTCAGACTTAATCTCATCAGTTAAATCTTTCTTTTCACGTATCTTTTGTAACAAACTACCTTTTGAATTGTCTAAAAATGAAAGCAAGGACTGTTCAAACCTACGAATATCTGATACTGCAATATCGTCTAAGTAGCCATCTTTAGCTGTACCTGTCCAAATTAGAATCGCTGACCTCTGGCTAGTTGTTGTTGAGTGGCTTTGTCTAGGTCTGAACCGAATTGCGAGAAAGCTGCTAATTCTCGGTATTGAGCAAGATCAAGACGCAAAGTACCAGCAACTTGTTTCATTGCTTTTACCTGTGCTGCACCACCTACACGAGATACTGATAAACCTACGTTAATAGCAGGACGCACGCCAGCATTAAAAAGGTCTGTCTCTAGGAAAATCTGACCATCTGTAATAGAAATTACATTGGTAGGAATATAAGCAGAAATGTCACCTGCTTGAGTCTCAATAATTGGAAGTGCTGTTAAAGATCCCGCGCCCTTAGCATCAGAGAGCTTACAAGCACGCTCTAATAAGCGAGAGTGAAGATAGAAAACGTCTCCTGGAAATGCTTCACGACCAGGGGGGCGACGTAGTAACAAGGAAATTTCACGATAAGCGGCAGCGTGTTTTGAAAGATCATCATAAATACACAAAACATGTCGTTTAGTGTCGCGGAAATACTCACCAATTGAACAACCAGCATAAGGTGCTAGGTACTGCATAGCTGCTGGTTCAGACGCAGAAGCAGAAACAACAATTGTGTAATCCATTGCTCCAAATTGTTTAAGCTTTTCTACTACTTGAGTTACTGTTGATTTTTTCTGACCAATTGCTACATAAACACAGATTAAGTCTTTACCTTTAGAATTTATAATCGTGTCAATAGCTACAGCAGTTTTACCAGTTTGACGATCACCAATGATTAATTCACGCTGACCACGACCAATGGGTACCATAGCGTCAATAGACTTTAACCCTGTTTGCATAGGCTCTTTTACAGGTTTACGGTCTACAATACCAGGAGCAATACGCTCAATATTATTAAACTCATTAGTAGCAATTGGCCCACGGCCATCTTCAGGTTGACCAAGTGCATTAACCACACGCCCTAACATTGCTTCTCCAACAGGAACAGACATAATGCGTTTGGTTCTTTTAACTGTGTCGCCTTCTTTTACTTTGTAGTAATCTCCAAAAAGCACCGCACCAACTTTGTCTTCTTCTAGGTTAAGTGCAATACCAGCAACATTATGAGGTAGGTCTAAAAGTTCGCCAGCCATGACTTTTTCTAGTCCATGAATTTCTGCTATACCATCGCCAATCTTAACAACTGTCCCTACTTCGGTTACTGTTACACCAGGTTGATAACCTTCTATTTGTTGACGAATAATTTTACTAATCTCATCTGCCCTGATTGATTCCATAATCTGCCTTTCGTTTATTTGACCTCAAACCTAGTTTGTCTAGGCAAGGCAAGTAAGTATGTGACTTATTCTTTACTGAGTTTTGCCCGTAATTGCTCTAAGTGGTTGCGAATTGAACCATCATAAATTTGACTGCCAATTTGAGTTACTACACCACCAATAATTGTTGGGTCAGTAGCAAAACTTAATCGAACTTCTTTTCCAGTAAGTTTATGTAATTGGTCTTTGAGTAGTTGCTTTTGGTCTTCGCTAACAGCAGTAGCAGAGGTAATACTA
>JAHFUF010000751.1 GCA_023265235.1 Blastocatellia bacterium | reverse complement strand
TTTAACTGTGCAAGTTATTGCTACAGTTATTCTTTTTGCTTTTTTCACCTTAACCATAATAGGTTATTTCATCACAGGCTTAAAAAATCAAACAGATATTAACTCAAAGTCTTTCAAATTAAGTAGGGGTAAACTTATGTTTTCGCCCTCTGCTAAAACTTATGTATATGAAACAAGAATACTGTGAAAATGTTAGTTTTCGACCAGTTAAATTAGAGGACTATGGTTTTCTCTATAAACTTCATGTTGCTACAATGAAAGAATATATTAAGGAAACTTGGGGTTGGGACGAAGACTTTCAACAAAAAATGTTTAGGAATAAATTTAACCCTCAAGAGCTAGAAATAATTACATTTAAGAAAAAAGATATTGGGATGATTGCTATAGAAAATAGAGAGGATAATATATTTTTACGCTCAATTGAAATTGCTCCAGAGTATCAAAAAAGGGGAATAGGGGCATATATTGTGCAAGCAATTATTAATAATGCTGCTCGTAAAAATAAGCCAGTGTTTTTATATGTATTAAAAGCAAATCCAGCACAAAAACTTTATGAGCGTCTTGGTTTTGAGAAAACTAGCGAAACTACTACGCATTATGTAATGAAGATCCAAGCGTTTTTGGCAGAACAACTAGAAGGGTCAATATAATGCAAGTTCCACAAATAAAGTACTTAAAAGCACTTTATAGCAGTAATGCCAATTTAGTTTTTATTGGTGCTATGGTTTTTCTTTCTTTGGTTATAAACCCAGCAATGTTGTTTTTTCTTGTTGCAGGTCAACTAGGTTTACTAATGGTTGGACAGCTAGGTTTTGTTCAAAAAATGTTACAATCTGGGTTTGAACGTGAAGCTAAATTAGTCCAACAACAGAAAGAAAATCAACTAGCAATGGCGCTGCCTTCTAGTTATCAAAGCGATTTTCAATCATTAAAGGGTTTATGCCAAGAAATTGAGCGGCGTGCTATTGACCAACAAGTTGATAAAACCGCAACGCTTACACTTGGAGGGTTAGTTGAAAAACTAGACCTCTTTCGTTTTGAATATATACAAATGTTGCGTGCTCACTCTTTGCTTGCTAATCGAAATTATAAACAATTACAAAGTATGGTAGAAAAAGAAATTAAAAAAGCAGAACAAAGTCTTTGTAATGAAGAGTCTGGCCAAGTGCGTGTTGCCATTGAGCAAAACTTAAAAATTCTACAACAACGCTTAAGTAAAACCAAGCAATTAGAAGATTTAGTACGTTTAATAGAGGCAAGATTACAAGTAGTAAGAAATTCTTTACAACTAGTTCAAGATGAACTCTATAGTATGACAACTGTTCGTGGTATCTCAGAAATGGTAGATGGCTTATTGGTTAATATGGAACTTAGCGATGAATTTCGCAGTTCATATAACGAATTATTATCAGGAGAAAACACTGCCCTATCTAGTTTGGATATGACAGGGCGAGGAAACTTTAATACAGAATTAAATAGCAAGTCTAAGCCTCAAGCAAATAAGTTACAGTATTAAATCTAGTTACTAAAGCGTTTAGATAGGTTTTAGATAATGACAGATATTCTACTACGCGGAACTTCCTTGGGCTTTAACTCTTAGGTTAGCAATTGTAGTTTGTAATTGTGTTTTACGGTAACGAACAGAATTATCACCGCCGCTTATTGGGAGTTCATTGAATGTTACATAATACCAACCATCTTTAATTTGCACATCTAGGTTATTTGCCACCTTGTCGCCATGAACTCCACGAATAGCTTCTCTATAGTCATCTACTAAATTGCCCATAAATTTCTCCTAAGTAAAATAAATCACCAACGATGATAAGCAGGGTGTCCTGGTTTTACTGCTACAAAAGTCCCTCTACAAGTTGCGCAAACTTTTCCTTTTGCTATTAGTTTTGCTTCTACAATAGCACGATCGCCTTGTGACTCAACTATATTAGCAGTTAACTCCACAATCCCATCAGTAGGGGTAGGGCGCATTAGTTTAATTGCGTAATCTGCTGTAACTGTACATGGAGGTTTTTCTGCTCCTTCACGTTGCATTAAGTGCCAAGCCGCAGCCCAATTAGCATGACAATCTAACAAAGCTCCAATAATTCCTCCGTTTAACATACCAGGAAAAGCTTCATAATAGGTTTCTGGTGACCACTCTGCTACTACTTCATTACCACGCACAAAACTACGGACACGCAATCCCTTTTCATTTGCTGGGCCACAGCCAAAACAAGCACTAGAGGGAGCATATTGCTCCTGTAAACTTTTTTCTGTGTTTTCCATTAATACCTCAAAGAATTTAGATAGGTTGGAATGAAGGCTTTTATATACCCAAGTAGAGGCTAATATCAAGAAATTTTTCCTATAAAATTTTTATGCTAAAAGTAAAAATTAGCCATTGACAGATTTTAGCCATGTAGCGTACACTGTAACGTCTGTCAAATCAAGGCAGAAAAATCTTCAGGAGCAACTACATATGTTACTCAAAAATCAGTACCAAAAATTCGTAGCCCCAGTCGCCTCTGCAAAACGAGGTTGGGTTGGCTCTATTGGTCTGTCCTTGGGTAGCTGTATTAATCTAAATTTACGCCTTATAGGTATGTCAGCGAGTCCGAATAGATCGACCAATACGATAGCAACTAGATATTTAGATTTCGGACAAGAAGGACATCAGTAACATCGCGGGGGCGGTTCTCCCGCTCCCAGGTCTCAGAAAAAATCCCAATAATAACGATTTAAGAGAAACTAGGAGCGGGCCAACCAAGGTACTTGGGGTTGGGTTGCTCCTTTGTTGTTTTAACAACAAAGTTTCTTAACAAGTCTAGCATCTAGCATACAGAAGTTTATTCTGATTAAGTAAATAACTGTAGGCTTGCTAAATTAAAATAATGGTTTTGGAGAGTAAGGAAAAAGCTCTTCCATAAAGCCTTTGTGCCTTATGGATAAGTGCTTTATTAT
>JAHFUF010000136.1:7054-9563 GCA_023265235.1 Blastocatellia bacterium | reverse complement strand
CCAGCTAGAGCAACTATTCGAGTAGCGGCTTGAGGCGAGAGATTAACAAAATTTAGTATAGCCTCGCGTCTTTCTGCCAATTGGGAGTTATTTTCTGCTCTAAGTAAAATATAAATCGTTGACTCTAAATACTTTTTTACTAATCTTGGGAGTAGTTCTCCAGCTAAAAACCCACTAGCCCCAGTAACAAGAACTGCATTGCAATTATCACTAGACATAATTCTTAAATAATTCCTTGAATAGGCTCTAAAAAACTAGGAAGTACTTATAGTATAAGTTTATCTTTAAGCCAAGACAACTTTGTTGCTTTTAAGCTAGGTCTTTGTTTAGCCTACTATGATAAATAAAATACAAGTAGATAAATTATACTAGGTATTCTAATAGCCATTATATAAATAAATAAACATTTTTATAGCAAACTGGGATTAATACTGATTGACTGGCTAGTTATTAGACTATAGTCTATGCGGTATATTAAATTTTTTAACGCCTTCAATGTATTGTTATGGTTTCTAAATGTTACCTAATGAATTAATTAATGAAATTTCAGCCGTTGAGCTTGTTGCATTATGTGTTAGAAATCATACTGCGGCTTGGGAAGAGTTTGTCCGCCGTTTTCATCGTCGTGTTGTATTATTTGCTTTGCGTCAAACACATAAACCAAATTTAAATGAAAATGACGTGGCAGAAATAGTCCAAGAAGTCTTTTTACGTCTTTTATCAAATGACTATAAAACCTTAAGAGATTTTCGTGGTAACACAGAACTAGAACTAATCGCTTATTTATTCAAGATTACACATCATGTTAGACTTGATTTATTAAGACGAGAACAAAAACACTTTGGCAAAATGGTTTCTTTAGATAGCCCAACCAAGACAAACGATAGTGTTGCTCTTTTACAATTGCTAGAAGCTGGAGATGAGAGTTGTCCTGATCGCAGTCTTGAACATAAACACTCTCCTCAACAAGTCCAAGAACTTCTAAAATCTGTTCTCACTGGAACTAATGGATCTAGAGATGCAATTATTTTTTATTTATATGTAGTTGCTGGGCTTAGTGCTCGTGACATTTCACAAATGCATACCTTTTCCCTTAGTTTTACTAACGTACAAACTATAGTATCTCGCACCAAAGATAGGTTACGTGAAATATTAAATAAAGAATTTTTCCGGAATTTGTAAGTTTTTGCGTAAATTTTACGACTTATATATATAGGATATTTTTAAGAGCTAATTTATTTAACAAAATACTTAGTTTTAAAAAACCAAGTTTCAAAACTAGGAAAACAATATGTACAGTAAAACTTGTTTATATGAGAAAGACACTCTAAATTATTTAGCAAGCCAACTAGCAAATAATGATATTGCTAAAATCGAAACTCATATTGCTAGTTGTATAGTCTGCTGTGAAACCATAGCCCATCTATCTAAGTTAATGATGGTTAATGAAACTCCTAAAGAAAAAGCCTTTCTAGAAACAAATCTAGCCAAAATAGAACGAGCTACCCACTCATTAATAGAAGCTACAGTGAAAGAACGTAATATTAAGTCTGCTCAAAACACCAAATGGCCTGTTTCTTCATCCAAAATCAATGGCTTTAGAAAAAAGACTCATTATCTAGTCTTAGCCGCTTCATTAACTACTTTATTGTTATCTGGTAAAGTAGTCCTACTAAATAACTCTTATAGTACCCTAAACACAGATAGTCCCAACGTAGAAAAAAGCTTAATTACTCTACAACAATTAGCTGAAAGTAGACCGATAGAATTTAGACTAAGTGGTCTTATTTACACTCCAATAGAAGAATCTCGTGGCAATGTAGCTAGTGATCAACAAAAAAAACTATCAGCCATACTCTTAACCCTTGAGACTACTGTAAGCAAATACCCTAATGCAAATAATTACCATGCTTTAGGCCAAGCATTAGTAATTTCCAGTCAATATGATGCTGCGCTAACAGAGCTTTCCGAAGCTGATAGCCTTGACCCTAACAACTTAGCTATTTTGACAGATCTTGCCGCAGTGCAAGCAGCTAAAAGCGACTACACAAATGCCTTACTAACGGTTAACAAAGCACTTAGTATTAATCCAAATTATTTGAGTGGTATTTTTAATAGAGCCTTGATTTATCAAGAGCTTAAAGATTATAATAATGCTCGTTTGGACTGGGAAAAGTATTTACAACTTGATGCTAGGTCTGCTTGGGCAGAAGAAGCAAAAGAAAACTTAAATTCTCTAAAGTAATAAAAAACGAAAAAATGAAAATTTTTCGGGCTAAGTATCTGTGGTTGATTATTGGTCTGATTGGTTTAGGTTGTCTTACCATAGGTGTATTTAAAAACTGGTATCCAAAAAATAGAGAAATAAACCAAGCCCAAAGACTAAAAGCAACTTCAATATCTAGGCTAGTAGAAATAATAGGAACAAATCGATTAACAGAAGCTAGACCTGTTGGAGGATTTGCCTATAGCCCTTATAACTATGAAGAGCTATTAAAACAAAACTACA
>JAHFUF010000136.1:0-7044 GCA_023265235.1 Blastocatellia bacterium | reverse complement strand
CAACCCATCTACTGGCAAAAAGGATAAACCTGAAAACCTTATTTCTAAAGACAACAATTCTACTGATAATGTTGTTTTAGCTGAAGAAGTTAACAGAGGTGAATTATATAGCCCTCCGACCTTTAGACCTAAAATTGCAGAAATTATTGAATTTAAAACTATTGCAGCAGAATTTCTTAATGCTGATGTAGAAACCCCCTCGTTAGAAACCGCTCGTTGTGTTGCTTTGATTTATCTTTTCCAAGCAGAGTTTTATAAATCGCTATGTCGCTTGGAAGAACAGCTAGTAGAGTCGCCTAAAAATGCAGAGTTATTAAATGACTTGGCTGTAGCTTATTTAGCTTACGCAAGTTCAAGTAATCAGCCTCGTTATTTATTTCGTGCTCTTTCTACAATAGCTGAAGCCATAGAGGCTAATCCATCGCTAATTGAAGCAAAGTTTAATCAAGCATTAATTTTAGAGAAAGTTCATTTACTTCCATCAGCCAAAGAATACTGGCAAGAGTACTTAAAAACCGATCCCTCTTCTCCTTGGGCAGATGAAGCACGCAAGCATTTAGAAATAGCCACTGCTCCTGTGCGTTTATCTCTTTGGCCTGCTGAAAAAGAACGGCTTAATCAGGCTATTTGGCAAGGAAATGAAAAACTGGCCAAAGAAATTATCTCCCGTTTTCCACACCCTGCAAGAATTTATGCATTAGAAGACTTATTTCCTAGTTGGGCAAATGCTTGTCTTGAAGGGCATATTGATGAAGCTTGGCGTTTTTTAGAAATTGCACGAATAATTGGACTAACTTTAGTTGATGTACATAATGACCACCAAATTAAAGATTCACTATCTGCAATTGTTCCTAGCCTTGAAGTCAGTTTTTTAAACAACCCTGATTTATTAACATTAACCGACCATCAACATAAACTTGCTACAGCACATAGTCTTTACAAAAATGGGCTTGAACTATATAGGCAATATCAGTTGCAAAAAGCATTGCTTTCACTTGTTAAATCACAAAATATTTTTGCTGAGCTAAATGATTCCTCAAGCTACTTGATGACAACCTTTTTATTAGCCCGTTGCCAAATGGAGCAATTCGGTTATATAAAAGCTCTTGACCTATTAAACAAAATTCTACTTAACACAGAAAATAATAACTATCCTAACCTACTTGGGCTTTGTTGGTATAGCTTAGGAACAATTCAGCTTTACCAACTAGAATTAAGCCAAGCCATTTTATCTCAAAAATCAGCCCTAAAATACTTAAAACAAATTGATGACAGTGAAAATACTGCTATGGCTAATATATTGATGACTGATATTTTAGAAAGAGTAGGAGATAAAAGAAAAATATGGTTTTATCAATACCAAGCTTTAGTCTCTTTTAGCCAATTGCCTAAATCAACTAAACAAATGAATATTCTTTTAGCTACTTCTTTTTCATTAGGTAAATTAGGTGAAACTAGATCAGCATTATGCTTTATTAACCAACAAATAAACGTTGCTACACAGTCAAACGACCATTTGTTTTTATCTGCAAGCTTTTTTTATAGAAGCCAAATAAATTATCAGCTTAATAATACTACTGAAGCTTTTTTAGATTTAGATAGAGCTAAACAACATCTAAGACTAATACCTAATCTTACTTATCAAAAAAGTACAAACCAAGAAATAGAAATTATAGAAAGTAGTTATAAGTTAAAAACAGATCCTAAGATTGTAATAGAGAAATTTAATACCCTTATTAAAACTAATCATAATACTCTAGATAGATATAATTTTACCTCTATTTATTACTCCCGCGCTCTTGCTTACATATCATTAGGTGAATATAAAAAAGCAGAAATAGATTTAGAAATAAGTATTAAAGAAATAGAACGAGAAAGAAAAATAATTGACAATGAAGAACATAAGATAACCTTTTTTCAAAAACCACAAAAAATTTATGAAACAATGATTGAGTTGCAAGCCATTTTTCAAAAAAACGCTATTTTAGCATTTAACTATACTGAAGATGCTCATGCTCGTGCTCTTTTGGACTCTTTTAATACTAAGCCTTTACCATTAAATCTTCTTAATAGCGAGCTTAACAAAAACTACAAGGCTAATTCACTACCATTAAAGTTAACAGAGGTTCAAACTAAACTTCCTAAAAACACTGCCATTATTGAATATAAAATGCTCAGTAATTATTTGTTAATTTGGGTAATAAAACAAAATGGTATTGAATTTTTTAGCCTACCTGTTGCAGAAAATACTATTACTAAACTAGTTAATTCATTGAAAAAGTCTATTGAAAACCCTAAAAATACTCTAGAAACAAAAACAATTTCTACTAATATTTTTGATCTTATATTTCGCCCAATTAAAGCACTATTACCCCTAGAAACAACCCTTGTTTTTATTCCAGATAAAGACCTACATTTCCTACCATTTTCTGCATTAATTGACTCAGAAACAAACAAATATTTAATTCAACAATATCCAATTGCTATCGCGCCTAGTGCAACAATTTTTACTCATTGTTTAGAACGCGACAAAGAATTAGCCAAAAAAGATAATAAGTCTATTTTTGCTATTGGAAACCCTAGTTTTAACCGTGGCTTATTTCCTTCTTTACCCAACCTAAGTTTATCAGCTAAAGAAGTCGAAGAAATAACTAAACTGTATAAAAATTCTATTTTTGTTACAGAACAAAAAGCCACTAAGAAAATTTTTTTTGAAAATATTAAAACTAGCTCCATTATTCATTTTGCTGGGCATGCAATAATGGAATTAGACGCTCCTCTTTACTCTAAACTGTTAATGGCACCAGATACTCAAGATAAAAAAGATAAAGATGATACAGGAGAGCTTTATGCATATGAATTATATAACTATAAATTTTCCTATACTCGTTTAGTCATCTTAGCAGCCTGTCATTCTGCTAACGGTCAATCTATTGCTGGAGAAGGAATTGCCAGCCTAGCGCGTCCTTTTTTATCTAACGGAGTTCCAACTGTTATTGGTAGTTTGTGGAATGCAAATGACAAAGCATCCTCAAAACTATTTATTGCTTTCCATAAAAATCTTTTGAGCGGCAAAAATGCTATTGAGGCTTTGCGCTTGGCTCAACTTTCATTAATTGATGATCCTAATACTAAAGTTAACCCCCCTGCTATGTGGGCACCGTTTTTAGTAGTAGGAGCTAGTACAAAAAATTAAGGTTTTTATTTTAATAGGAGAAGCTTTATGCCTACTTTTGAAATATTAGTGAGAAGTTTGTGTGGTTTTGTACCACAATTAAAAAATAACGATGATAAATTCCTAGCAAGCAATCTTTATGTTATGTTAGTAAATGGCTGTGCTCCTGGCACTAGTGCTACAGGAATTAACCATGTATCTCACATACCTGCCTTACGCTTCTATGATAAAGATTTATCTTGCGACCAAGCATCTTACACCCCAAAAGTGCAAGAATTCAAACCTAATGATGAGGTTGGCTTAGAACCAACAGACCCTGATTGGCCATTAAATAGGCGTTGGCTTTTATACGAAGACGACCTAGTTATTAGGGTTTATGATAAAAATACTGGTTGGTCAGAATTAGATGGTTCAGTTGGAATTCATAGTTCAGATGACTACACAGATTTTTATAAATCAATTCCCAATATGCCAGATATTTATCACAATGGCATACCTGTAAATCAAGGTAGCCTCCAAGAAAACTTATATTTGTACAAAGGACAGTCTAAAGAGCTAAACCTCTGTGCAAGACTAAGACTTAATGGAACGAAAAAAGCAAATGACTCTAATGAAGTAACTGCAAAAATTGCGGCATTTCCTGGTGATGGTCATAAAAATGTCTCTAGCCCTTATGTATTTACCTCTACTCGTTATAGCAGTGCAAAAAATGAGAAAAAATATGTATCCACTGTATCCTTTAAGGTAGATTTAGCCGAGTCTGTTACTAAAGTAGAGATTTTATCCAAAAACAAAAAATATGAGTTTGGTAAAAAAGGCGTAGGACTTACCTTTGATGTAGAAGGAAAAGAATTAACAACAATCTTAGTAGAAAACTCTCCTCCCTTCTCTGTAGCAAACTCAACCCTAGAGGTTGATGGAATAGATATAGATTTTGAATTACTCTATTTAATTTCTGGTAGGACTCTCCCTTCTGAAGATTTACGAGTACCAACTAACCCTTTAGATATAAACAGTGGAAGTATTGCTGCTTTTCCACGCCCTGTACCATGTTACTCAGTAATTTTTAACCCTGTTTCTTAGTCAATTATATCTAGAGTAAGCTAGAATTAAAAACTCTAACTTGCTCTAGATAAAATGATTTACTAGCAGTTGTTCTATGACCAATCTTATTAAGCTTGGACTTAATGACATTATAAAACAAATCAATGCTGATAGGGCTTGGCAAATGGGCTTTACTGGTAAAGGCGTTCATATTGCGATTATTGACACAGGTATTGAGGGTAAAGCAAAAGAATTTAGTACTTTAGGGAAAAAATCTCCTTACCAATGGTCTCCTTCACCAGAAATAGATCCTTGGACGGATAGTGATATACACGGCACAATGATAGCCTGCATTGCTGCGGCTAATAGTCAATTAGGAGGCCAATTTAGTGGTGTTGCCCCAGATGCTACACTGATTTCCTGTAAGCCTAAACAAGTAAAAGACCAATTTCCTGACCAAGAATTATGTCAAGCCTATGAATTTTTGATTCAACTAGTGGTAGACAAAAAAATTGGCCGCCTAGTGGTCAACAACTCCTATGCAATAAAAAGTTGCCATTACCGTAATCATTCTCAAGCTCTCCTAGATATTGTAAAAAAAGCTGTAGCAAATAATATAGTCCTAGTGTTTGCAGCAGGTGATAATCATAATGAATATTGCGGACATAATTATTTTAGCCCTTTTCCTAACACTATTTGGGGAGCAAATGCTTTACCAGAAGTCATTACTGTTAGTACTGTGGATAGAGACTTAAAAATGCCTGCACCAACAAATAATCGTTACACTTTGCACGCTAATAGTAGTCGCGGGATTTGGGACAATAAAACAGAAAAACCTGATTGTTCAGCACCAACTTACGGAGAAGTGCTCTGGGGAGATGGCAAGTATTCATCAAAGAATTGGTGGGGCACTAGTGGTGCTGCCCCTCAAGTAGCAGGTTTAGCAGCTTTGATGCTAGAAAAAAACCCTCTTCTAACTCCGCCAGAAATCCAGCAAATCATCAAAAATACCTGTCAAGAAATCCCTAACCTAACCAAAAACTTTGTAGGAAGAGGTTTAATTGATTGTTACAAAGCAATTAAAGCTGTACCGCTTCCTTAAAAAATACTTTCTTAAAAACTAAGACTATCGCTAGGGCTTCAAATCTAGGGCTTCAAATTAAGGAAATCATCGCTATAGTACAGAATCTAAAAGGTGATGTACAATGCTGGTAATTTATTCTCTCCATTAAAAACCTCCAATCAAAAGCGAGTAACTATGTCTGAAAAACCGTCAAAACGGACGACTAATAATATTACCCCTATTAATAGTCACCCTAAAAATAAACGCAACAAACAAAAAGGTCTTATTTATTTGGCCTTAGCTGGTGGTGGTGTTCCAGCACTGGGCTTTGAAATAGGTGGGCTATGTGCCCTAGAAAAAATTCTTAATCTTAATGAAAAGCATGAGACAAAACTTAATGATCTATTAACTGGCTACCAAGGAGTTTCTGCTGGGGCAATTGTTTCTACCCTAATGGCACTTGGGTTTTCGCCACATGTTATACGGGATGTAATGCTAGAACAATCTGCTGCTTTTCCTTCTCTTTCTCGTGGAACACTAGGCACACAACCGCTAATGTATTTTACTCTGATTGAGCAACTTTCAAGAGGGGTACTTCGTACTATTGCCTCAGTAGTCAATGGCCTAATCAAGCTAGATTTGCCTATGATCTGGCTACCTGGTAAAAATACACCAAAGTTAAGCTTTTCTGATATGCGTGTTCTAGCTCGCTTGGTGCGTTATGGCGCGTTTGAACAAGCAAATGTTAATAATGTTATTCATAATGTTTTAGATACTATTAAAGGTGGCCTTTATACTCCTGAAGGAATTGGCCAATATATTAAAGAAGTTATTGAAGAATTTTCTCCCTATGACGATAGTTTTAAGAGTTTAACAAAAGAGTTATATCTTTATGCCGCAGAACTAAACACTTCTCAAGTACGTGTTTTTGGTACTCATGGCGAACACCTACCTTATGACCTTGTAGATGTCCCTATTTCAAAATGTGTTGAGATATCTTGTGCTATTCCAGTGTTTTTCAAACCTGGCTACCTAAAACAAACAGACAAATACTATACAGATGGTGGTGTGATTAAGAGTTTACACTTACAAAATTTAATTGACCGTATCAACTACGTAAGACCTTCACATAAAACTCCAGCAATTATTTTAACTTTCTTTCCTTTTGTTCCCCCAGTGTTTCCTCCTGGTAGTGATTATACTAATTTAAGCGTACTAGAAATGCTCTCATTATCATTAAAAATGACTTATTTAGAAAAGTTTAATACAGCCTTGCGTTCCTATCGTCATGAAGAAGACAACAATATTTATATTCAAATCTTTAAGCCTAGTCGTCATAGTAAAACTGCTCGAACACATCCATTACAAGACATAAATGTTCAACAAATTGCCCAACTTAATTATGAAGGTGAAGTAGCGGTTTATCGGTCTTTCCTAAATGATTATGATCGATTAAAGAAAATCTTTTCTCAAGCAGCAATTGAAATTGCGCCTCGTGAAGAAATTGCTGTTTTACTAAAAACTTGTCGTAAGTATTATGGATTACAAGGGATCTCTTCAGATGAACCTGGAATGGATAATGCCATTCCAGAAACACCTACTAAAGAAGTAAAAAATAAATAGTTTTGTAGGAAAGACTAATATTTTTTACATCCTCAGCTATTTTATCCATAAACCCTTGCAGCTTATTAGCAAGGGTTTCGTCTTTTATAGAAAGGATTCTGGCTGCCATTCGACCAGCATTTTTACCATTTCCAATTGC
>JAHFUF010000750.1 GCA_023265235.1 Blastocatellia bacterium | reverse complement strand
CATTAGCAGGTGAGCAAGAAATTATTTTGCTTGATATGAAAAATCTTGATGTATCTCCTTACTAATTCCTCAATAATACTTATTAATACTATCCCAAGGGTTAGCCCAAAATCTAACCCTTGGTTCTTTATGTCCTATCCAATTTTTTCATGAAAATAAACATCAACTTTTCCCCAAGAAAAATAAAAAGGCTTGATTTTTATTACTTGAAATTGTGTTGAAGGTAGTGTTTCAGACAAGGTAATTAGCTTTATCCCAATAGGTAGTAATTCTAGTCTAGATGCAATCTTAGCCAATAATTCTTCCTCAAAAGCTGTTCCTGTTAGGTAAAAAATAGTTCCCTTTCCAATTTGTTCTAAAGTTAACCAAGAAAGGTTTTCCTTAATAAAACTTACTTGAGTTAACCCAAGGTTTTTGGTTAGAACTTTCGCCCGTCTGATAAATGTAGGGATAATGTCTATGCCTGTAGTGGGGATATGAAAATATTGATTAACAAAAAAAACTGTCAAACCCCGTCCACACCCAAGATCAACAAAATGATCAGAAGGTTTTAGCTCTAATTCTTGTAAAATTTTTCTTATTGTTAAACAAGGGGTTTCACCATAAGTTAAGTTTTGTGGTAGGACTGGAGCGCGTTTTCCTTCTTTTCTTACTATTGAGTATGGCCCGTCGCTAAAGTAAGAAAGAAAAAGCAACCCACGCATTTTCCACCACCAAATTTTGTGGCTGAGTAGGGCTACTTCTAGTATAAATAAGCCTAGGTTATAGAATAGGTTAATAATGTTGATAACAACTAGATAAAAGAGTTGTGTCATAGGTGAAGTTTTATTTTTCCGGAAAATATTTTGAACACGTTCAAAATATTTGTTGACAGAGTGATTTGCTAAGAATATTATTAGCACAAATATTGAACACGTTCAAGAATTTATTAATTAAGGAGAGATTTTTATGGATAAAACTTTACTTGCCTATTTAATTTATTTAGCTATCAGCATTGTGTTAACTGTTTGGGTAGCAAAGACTTTACACAAAAATGGTCGAATATTTTTAGTTGACGTTTTTCATGGTAACGAGCCTTTGGCTGATTCGGTGAATCACTTATTGGTAGTAGGTTTTTGTTTAATTAATTTTGGTTATGTAAGTTTAGCTTTACAATTAGGGTACAGAATAGAATCAGATTATGCTCAAGTGGTAGAAGTACTTTCTAATAAAGTAGGTTGGGTATTAATTGTTTTAGGTGGAATGCATTTCTTTAACTTACTTGTTTTTAGCCGTATACGTCGTCGCGTAATAATCCCAGAGCTTCCTCCACCAGTCCAACCAGACTCTTGCACCATAGTACATGGATAAACTATAAAAAATAGGAGCACATTATGGACACAAATATACCTTTAACTGTGCTTTATGATAAACGCTGTGTGCTTTGTCGTCGTCTGCGAAAGTGGTTAGAGGAGCAACCTAAATATGTAGAGATGAAATTTATTGAAGCGGCTTCAAAAGAAGCTTGTTATAGATTTCCTGACGTTGATCATAATCGCACATTGACGGAACTTACGGTAATCAGTGATAATGGTTGGGTCTATAAAGGTGAAAAAGCTTGGGTTATTTGCCTTTGGGCACTTCAGGAGTATAGAGAATGGGCTGTTACGCTTTCTTCTCCAGAACTTTTTCCTTTAGCTCAAAGAATGATTATGTGGGTGTCTAGTAATCGCTTTAAGATTTCTAAACTTCTTGGATAATAGAGATGTCTTCACCAAAATCAGAAACTCCAAAACTAAATAAAGGGCAACAGACCAAGGCTTTGATTTTAGAAACAGCCTTAGAGCTTTTCCGCGAGCGTGGTTATGAACAAACTACTATGCGTGATATAGCGGAAAAAGCTAATGTTGCCCTAGGAAACACTTACTATTACTTTCGGTCTAAAGAACATTTAATCCAAGCCTTTTACCATCGTACACAAGAGGAACTCCTAGCAGCTAGTGAGCCGATTTTAGCAAAAGAACGGAGCTTAAAAGCTAGGCTGCTAGGTATTATGAGGGCTAGATTAGAGCTAATAGAGCCTTATCATCAATTTGCAGGGGTGCTCTTTCGTACAGCAGGTGATCCTAAAAGCCCACTTAACCCTTTTAGTGTAGAGTCTCTTGAGACACGAAAACAAAGTACTGCTACTTTTGAGCAAGTTGTTGGAGGGGCAAGATTAAGGATTGCAATTCCAGCAGACCTTTATGCTGAACTACCTAATTTACTTTGGATATATCAAATGGGAATAATTCTTTTTTGGATACATGATACTTCGCCTAACCGAATTAGAACCCATCAACTTATTGAACATACAGTCGATATTGTTGCAAAGCTTATTACTATTGCTACTTTTCCTTTAGTTAGACCTTTGATAAAAAGAACTTTACGCCTTTTAGCTACATTTAGACAGGATTTAGACAACCTTCCAGCACCAAACCTTGATGAAGAAATAGACAAAGATGAGTTAGATAGCGGACTAGAGCCTTAAAATTTACTCAATCAATATTTTTATTTAGCCAAGAATGTTAACCCTAGGTAATTGAAAAGCTTTAAGAATTTTTAATTATTTTGGTAAATGTAAAGTAGTTTTTGTTTCAAATGAGTCTGTTTTGTGAGGAGTAGTGGTAAGAGAGTTTTTTTGTGGTGTTTTTACTATTAATATTTTAGTAGCTATATCTGTATCTTGATTAGTGTTAGCAATTATTTCTCCTGGTTCTACTTGTAAACTTCCTGCTGCATCTACTTGTTTCTTAAATCCTATTGCACTAGCAAATTTTTCTGCTAAGTCTTTAGTGGCTGGACGATCTATAGGGTTTTTTGATAGGGCTTGAAAAACTATGTCTTCTATTTCTTTAGGAATAATTGTGTTTTGTTCTGTTAGTGGTGGTGGCATTTCTGTTAAATGCGAGGATATTATTGACCAAAACTCCTCTTTG
>JAHFUF010000135.1:6616-9585 GCA_023265235.1 Blastocatellia bacterium | reverse complement strand
TATTTTTCTTACCAACCCATTAGCTGAATCAGCTAGGTATAGATTACTTTTTGAATCAAAAGCAATATCTACAGTATTGCCTAAAGTAGTGGTTTGAACTAAAGTTCCATCTTCAGAAAAATTAATTCTTGTACTACCAGCGATTGGTGTGGCTATTCCAGTACCAAGATTAAGACGATAAACAATATTAGAACTACTAAAGAAAAGATTACCAAGACCATCTAAAGTTGATATACCAAAAACAGAAAAATCTGAAAGAGGGGTTTCAAAATCAAGTAGTTTTATTTCTACAGCACGCATACGTCCTCTTTTTAAATCAATTCGCGAAATAGTACTTAAAAATCTAAGCTCCCCAGATTGTTCCACTAGATTTACATCAGTAAGAAATAGACTATTATCAGAGGTAATAGTAATAGATGAGGGACTGACTAAATGCACTTTCCTAGCTAATTTACCTTCTCTGCTCTGTTTAATAAATGATTCTCTATTCTTAGAAGTAAGCCTTTTACCAGTACCAGCAATTGTAGTAATTATCCCATCTGTACCTATGCGTCTTATACGATTAGATGTTTCTCCAATGTAAATATTGCCATGGGTATCAACATCTATAGAAGTAGCCAAACCAAAACCAGCATCTTTAGCTGGGCCATTATCACCACTAAAAATAGTAATACCATTACCAGCTATTGTTGTAATCACATTAGTTAGACTATCAATACGACGTATTCGAGACGGCTCTAATATTAATAAATTGCCATTAGGATCAAAAACTAGATCTATAATCCTATCAAAGCCTGCTTGAAGAGCTAGACCATTATCGCCACCAAACTTACGGTCTCCTTTGCCAGCTATAGTTGTAATAAGATTTGTTAAACTATCTATACGTCTTACACTTTGCGTAAGATTATCAAGAACAAACAAATTACCAGATTTATCCACTGCAATACTAATAGGAAATATCGTAGCAGTATTAGCTAATACTCCATCTTTTAAAGAATTTCCAGAACCAGCAATAGTAGTAATAATATTTGTTTGTGCATCAACCCTACGTATTGTAAAAGCTTCTGCAATAAATAAATTACCATTACTATCTACAACAGTTTTACGTGGAAACTTCAAACTACTTTGTTCTGAACGGCCACCATCACCAGTAAAAACACGTCCTCCAGCAATAGTAGTAATCTCACCAACACCAAGCATAGAAGCAGGTTTAGCCACAACATCAAGTGGAAGTTGAGCTAGTCCTCCACGAGTTAGTATAGATAATGTTAATTTACCAGGAGCATCTTGTGCAGGAAAACGAAAACGTATTTCTTCTGCACTTACTACATTTACATCTTGAGCAAGCTTGCCTCCTACAACTACTTGGCTTTCTGGAGCAAAACTTTTTCCTTTTACTATTATTTCTCTATTTTCACCTAAATTAATAATCACTGGTTTAACAGAACCTATTTCTGGGCCACCAACTGATACTACTTTCAAAGATTCTGCATCTACTTCATCACTATCTAGTACAAAAGCTTCTGTTCCTTTTACTGTAACGCTTACTGCTTGGTTAAATGATACTTCTTGTTGTGCTAATTGCATTATTTGTGGTATTTGTCCTTGAGCACGAGTAACTAATTGTACTCCTGTTTTGTCTACTACATAAATATTTCCTAGTCCATCTATACTTACTGACTGAGGTTGCTCAAAAACAGCTTCTGTATTTGTTTCTGCTGATGTTGAACTAAATAGAGTTTGTGTTGAATTAGCTACACTTAAAGTAGAAACATTAGCAACTAAATTTCCATTACTATCACGAGAAATATCAACCAAACGAACACGATTATTGTCTTCATCTGCAACCGTCAAAAGTCTTCCATCATTACTCAAAGCTATTCCCGCCGGACGACGAAACTTAGCCTTGCGTCCTATTCCATCATCTTTACCACTTTGGCCTGGTTCTCCTGCTAGTAAAAAGAGTTTTTGTAAAGACATATCAGCATAGTAAATTGCATGATTATCTGTATCAGCTATATAGAGGTTTCCTCCAGCATCACTTACTACTCCTCTTGGACTACTAAGTAATATATTGTCAAAGCTTATTCCTTTATTATCAAAAGAGCTTACTCCTGGTGATCCTTTTCCTATCACTGTTTCAACTTGTTTATTAAATCCTACTTTTCTAATACTATGATTAAGTGTGTCTGCTACATAGAGTCCACCATTAACACTATTATTTACTCCTATTGCTGTTGGCCCTGCAAATAATGCTTCTTCTAACCTACCATTTCTGTTTCCAGCAGTTTTTAACGTTCCTGTATAAACTTGCAAAGGAGCATTTAGCTTATTATCAGCCTTAAGAATTACATTTTGTAAAGGATTAGAGATATAAACGCTACCATTAGAGTCTGTTTTAGTGTCACCAGGGACTTTAGCACCATTGGCTTTTTTTACCTTTGCTACTACTAAAAACACAGATGATGTTTCTTCTCCTCTACGAGCAGTAATGGTTACAAAACCTGTTTTAACACCTAATACTTCTCCTGTGTTTGCATTAACTTGTGCAATATCTGGACTTCCTGACTGCCAAGTTACCCCACCTTGTATGCTAGAACCTGTTTTTTCAACTGTTGTTAAGACAATTCTATTATTTTCATTAACTACTGGATTTTTTTGTTTTATCCTAAAACCCTGCTCAGCAGCTTTTGCGCCTAGTGAAAATACTGATTCTCCTGATTTATAAAAATTGTTTGGGCTTAATAAAACATAAAAAACTATTAGTAATGAAAAAATAAAAAAAACTCTTTTCATAGCATCTTGCACCCTTTAGATTAAATTATTTTTAATTATTATTCTTACTAGGTTGACGCGTAAGATTTAAGAAAATCCTATCATTAAACCCGGAAAAGTTTAAATGTAGTGATTGAGAATTAGATTTGAAAGTATTGCGGCTTAGATTTAAGATTTAATCGGGTTTGAAAAAT
>JAHFUF010000135.1:0-6606 GCA_023265235.1 Blastocatellia bacterium | reverse complement strand
ATAAATAGAAAATAAATAGATTTTATTGGAAAATCTATATTTCGTGGCGATTTGTTAAAGCTTTGTGCATGGTCACTTCATCAGCATATTCTAAATCACTACCAACAGGAAGCCCCATTGCAATACGCGTAACCTTTACCCCTAGTGGTTTTAATAATCGTCCTAAGTAATGTGCAGTAGCTTCTCCTTCTGTAGTAGGGTTAGTAGCAAGAATAATTTCCTCTATTTCTCCTGACCGCATACGTTCAAATAGGTTTTTAATTTTTAACTCTTCTGGCCCAATACCACGAATAGGAGAAAGTGCTCCATGTAAAACATGGTAGAGTCCATGATATTCACGAGTTTTTTCTACACTAACCAAATTATGAGGTTCTTCAATAACACAAATTAGCTTTTGATCTCGTGTTGGACTAGCACAATAACGGCATGGGTCTATATCTGTAATATTATTACATAAAGAACAAAAAATGATTTTATCCTTAACCTCTTTTATTGCATTAATTAAATTTTCTACTTTTTCTCTATCTGTTTGTAAAAGATGAAAAGCAATTCGCTGGGCTGACTTATGCCCTACTCCAGGCAAGCGTTTAAGCTCATCAATTAAGCGTGCTACTGGTTCTGCATATTCCAACATTGCTATTACCTCAAATACCTCAGAGTATTAATTTTTATTTGTAAGAAAAGTCCTTATTGGAGCAGTCTGTTTGGGCGAACCTATGTGTTCGCCCTTCTATCTTAGCTGCCTTAGCTGCCATAGCTGTCCTCATTAGAACTAAACGAACACTTAAAAAAGTTAGAATCCTAGGCCAAGACCTCCAAGTAATCCACCCATTTGATCTTGCATTATAGACTGTCCTTTTTCATCTGCCTTTCGGCTTGCTTCATTAACAGCAGCAACTATTAGATCTTGTAACATCTCTATATCCCCATCTTTTATTGCAGCAGGATCAATTTTTATAGAAAGCATTTCTTTTAATCCAGACATTTGTACTGTCACAATCCCCCCACCTGCTGAAGCATCAACTTTAATCGCTTTTAATTTCTTTTGCATGTCATCTTGTTGCTTTTGAGCTTCTTTCATTACATTTTGCATTTGGCGTGGATCAAAGGGTAATTTCATTGTTTTAACTCCTTAACTTTGTCTATTTATTTAAGTTATTTAAGCTGTAGTAATAAGGAAAATTTCTATTATCATAGCATAATTTGCTCAGTACGTCGCGTTATGCTCACCAAACTATTTTTTTCTTTCTTCTTGCTCTTTTACCTCTATTATTTCACCCTTAAAGGTCTTAAGAAATGTTTGTACAATTGGTGACTCTTCAGCTTGCTTACGCAGTTGCTCCTGCTTAACTTCGAGTGAATCTTCTTCTAAAGCAGTAGTTTCAAGTTTTATATCAAGTTTTAGTACTTCTCCTAAAACAATTTTTGTTGCTTCAGCTAAAGCCTGTTGGTTTTCTTTTTTGGTTACAGTTTGATAATGAGTTTTCGCGTTTTCATTAAAACGTATTTTTAAGGTGTTGTTTTGTACTTGTACTGTCCCTTCGTTTAAAGCACTTAATACCATCCATTTATTTTGTGCTTCTAGTTCATTTTTTAATATCTCTACTATGTCTCCTGTAGGAGAAATACTTGAACTTATTTCTATTTCCTCATCTAGATCTTGGGTTTTAATTTCAGCAATCACTTCTTTATTATCTTTTTTTCCTTGTAAAGGAAACTGTGCAACTTTATTTGAACTAGTTATAGGCTCTATTTTTTGTGACAGCTTCGCTATTATGGGAGAACTAGTATTTTCTGCTATCTTACTGTCTGCTATCTTACTAATAGGTTTAACGTTACTAGGTTCTTTGTTTAATTCTTTTTTTATATTTGTTATTTTAGATGGTATTTCTGCCTGAAGTGAACTAGAGGGATTAGATATAATTGGAGTAACTATTCTTGGTGTTGTAGATGAATCGCCTATGATTTTTTCTTCTAATGCTTTTAGCCAAAAAACTATTTCTTCTATATTTTGCAGTCTAGTAAGCTGTCCTAGCTTAATTAGTCCTATTTCTAAATGAAATTTAGGCTGAGAACTTAGTTTTATTTCCTGTTCAAGGTTAGTAAGTAAATGAAAAAATCTTACTAAATCTTCATTAGTAAAATGACTAGCTTGTTCTTGATAGCTATCTAGCTCACTACTAAGAATAGATAGGATTTCCCTGTCATAGCCAACAGTCTTTAACATTACTAAGTTACGAAAATGTACCATTAAATCACGACAAAACTGTCTTAAATCATAACCTGTTTCTGCTAGTTTGGCAGTTAGGTAGATTAATTTTTTTTCATCATGGCTTGCTATAGCAAAAGTAAAATCTCTTAGTGTTTGCTGATTAATAAGCCCTAGGGCATCATGTACATCTTCTTCGCTAATTTCTGTACCAGCAAAGCTAATGGCTTGATCAAAAGCTGACTGGGCATCTCTCATACTGCCTTGACCAGCAAAAGCAATCATCATCAATGCATCGTCATTAATTGATACTTTTTCTGCGTCAGCAATTAAGCGTAAGCGTAAAAAGATAGACTCAGCAGCAATAGTGCGAAATTCAAAATGTTGACAACGAGAAAGAATGGTTTGGGGAAGTTTATGTATTTCTGTTGTTGCTAAAATAAAAATAATATGTGGTGGAGGCTCTTCTAAAGTCTTGAGTAGCGCGTTAAACGCGCTAATTGAAAGCATATGGACTTCATCGATGATAAAAATTTTATAACGATCTCGGGCAGGATTTATTGCGACAGTGTTAATAATTACATCACGAACATTGTCTACTCCTGTGTTGGAAGCAGCGTCTATTTCTAACACATCAATAGACCCGCCTGAGGTAATTTCTAAACAGGAATCACACTTTCCACAAGGTGTAGGGGTAACTTGCTCAAAGCAATTTAGTGCTTTTGCTAAAATTCTTGCTGTTGTAGTTTTACCACAGCCCCTTGGCCCAGAAAAAATAAACGCGTGATGTAAGCGGCTCATTCTAATAGAGTTTTGAAGTGTTCGAGTGATTGACTCTTGGCCTGTTATTTCTTCAAAAGACTGAGGTCGCCATTTGCGAGCAATGACTTGGTAGGACATATAAAAATTACTTAATCTGGAAGTTTTGTAGATTAAAAAACTCTTTGATCGGACCCCGGTTGCACGGCAACACATGGCTTGCTGGTTAGTGCTGCTACGTTCCCGCCCTGACACGGTTCCCGGTTCGCTATTGTACCGCGTCGGAGCCCGGTCAAAGAGTTTTTCAAAAAGCTATGATAGAACAAAACTGCGTGTTTACCCTTTATAGGCTAAAAAAGACTGCTTGGTGGGACCCCGGTTGAACGACAACACACGACTACATAGTACCGTTGCTACGTTCCCGTCCTGGCGGGGTTCCTATTTCGCCGTTGTACCGCGCCGGGACCCCACCAAACAGTCTCTAATTCAAAGAAGCTCTAAAAATTTATTTCTGACGGAGAGGGCGAGATTCGAACTCGCGATACGGTTTCCCATACGCACGCCTTCCAAGCGTGTGGTTTCAACCACTCACCCACCTCTCCGAGGTTAATATAAATTAATACATTTGATATACTTGGGTGAAGCGAGAAGAGCCATTCTACATAGACACTAACAAAATGTCCAAACTTATTTCCGTCAAATTTGCTGACGGAGGGAGGGGGACTCGAACCCCCAAGCGGTTTCCCGCGCCGGTTTTCGAAACCGGTGCCTTACCATTAGACTACCCCTCCTACTCTGGAGTTCTAGGCTTATCTTCTGGCGCGAAAGAACTTCTGCATAACCGCTCGACATTCTTCCTCTAATACTTGATTAGTAACACTGATCTGGTGATTTAATTTAGGACTATTACATAGTTGAAAAACAGAATCAACCGCTCCTGCTCGTAAGTCCTTAGTACCGTAAACTAACCGAGCAACTCGCGCCCAAATCATTGCTCCTGCACACATTGGGCAAGGTTCTACAGTAGTGTAGAGCGTTGTACCTGCTAGACGGTAATTACCCATCTCTTTAGCACCGTCTTTTATTACTATTATTTCTGCATGAGCAGTTGGATCAATATCTAACCGAGTACGATTATAACCAACTGAGACTACTTTTTCTTCAAAGACCAGAACTGCCCCAATAGGAACTTCATCAAGCAAGTACGCGCTTTGAGCAGCTTCTAGTGCCAAGCGCATAAAAACTTTATCTTGTTCTAGGTTAATAAAATTGGGTTTTTCAAAACGAATGGGCATAATAGCGTTACGCTTTATTTCTGTCAAGCAAATTCTTGTTTCTAGGGCTTTTTTTGCTCAAAGAATATACTCTATAATTTTGTGAAAACCTACTTTTTATTTTTACTAATAAATTTTTTGACACGGAGGTTTTATGATTATTGACTTACATCTTCATACTCTTTACTCACAAGACTCTTTAATTGCGCCAGAAGACCTTATTGAACAAGCAATTAGAGTTGGGTTAGATGGTATTTGTGTAACAGAACACAACTCATTTCAAGCTTCAGAAATTGTTGAAGAGCTTGCTTTTGGTACACCAATAAAAGTTTTTCGCGGCGTTGAAGTTGCAACCGACCTAGGGCATTTACTTGTCTATGGCCTAGATCAAAAACAATGGCAACCATTTGAAAATAAATCTGGACTTGCTATTCAAGAACTAATTGAATATGTAAGAGGTTGTGGTGGGGTTTGTATTCCTGCTCATCCATTTCGTTTTCAGTCTCCTAGTGTTGGAGATAAACTAGAAACTTTGATTGGAATATTTGCCATTGAAGGCTACAACGCTAAATCAGATATTGAGGAAAACCGTTTAGCTTGGGAACAAGCTGAAAAGCTCAATCTAAAGCTTATTGGTGGTAGTGACGCGCATGTAATAGGCGATGTAGGGAAATGTGTCACAGAGTTTCCTAAATATATTGAAACAATGGCAGATCTAATAGAACAACTTAAGGCTGGAGCATTCCAAGCAAGATACCTCTTTTAATTTCCTAAAAAATTTATCCTAAATCCAGCAAAAACTCTTTGACCTGAGCCTTAGAATCCATTATTTTATTACAAATCAAACGTTTGTTTTAATTACTTGTTTTAATCATTTGTTTTAATTTATGGAAACTACTACCAGTTTACAAACAGAGCAAAAAGCTGAAGAGCTAGGAACAAAAGCTAGGCTTTTAAGTGTTGCTGAAAAGCTTTTTGCCGAACGTGGACTAGCCGCTACTAGCATTCGCGATCTAGCACGTAAAGCAGAGGTTAATATTGCAGCGGTAAATTATTATTTTGGTAGTAAAGAAAACCTATATCTAGAAACATTACGCCATACTTTCCAAAAAGCTATAGTTAGCTCACCAAGGTTTGATCAATTACTTAAAGAAGCACAAACAACCAAAACCCCTCAAGCAGCCCAACAAGCCATAGCAGAATATATTGAACTATTTATAAAACTAATTCTTACTTCTGATGAGGCACGTCGTCATGCTTGTCTAATGTCTAGAGAAATGAGTGATCCAACTCCAGCTTTAGATGTTGTTGTAGCAGAATTTATCTTGCCTAAACATAAAGCTTTGACAGCCTTAATTGTTCAAGCTCAACCAGCTTTAACTGGCTCAAAAGACTTACCTTTTTATGCTCTTAGTATTGTTTCTCAATGCCTACATTATCATTTTGCATTACCAATTATATTAAAACTATTAAACAAAAAAGAAATGACCCCTGAGGTAATTAATCAAGTCGCTAAACATATAGCATCATTTTCCTTACGTGCATTAACTAGCTTAACTCCTAACAATCTTTGAGGTAAAAACATGTTACGTGTTGCTTTACAAATGCTTATTGGTGATCGCTCTAAGTATATTACTTTAATAAGTGGCCTTGCCTTTGTTTCTTTGTTGTTTATTCAACAAGGCTCGGTTTTCTGTGGTTTAATGCTACGTACTTGTCGGCCAGTAGAGACAGTTGGAGCACAGATTTGGGTAACGGATCCAAACCTACAATCAATAGATGATTCCAAACCTTTATTAGACACAGACTTAACTCGTGTTCGTAGTGTTGCTGGAATTAAATGGGCAGTACCTCTATTTTTACGCCAAGTCCAAGTAAGGCTAAAAAATGGCAAATTCCAAACTGTTAGGCTCTATGGTCTAGACAGTGCTAGCCTAGTAGGTCGTCCAGGAAAGATGCTAGAAGGTGATTCTTCTGCACTTAATGCTCCAGAAGCAGTAGTTATTGGCAAAGCAGAAGCAGAAAGACTAGGTAGCCCTAAAATCGGAGACACTTTTGAGATAAATGACCGCATTGCTAGGGTAGTTGGCATTGCTGATGTTCCTAGAGATTTTCTTTCTAACCCTTATGTATACACTACTTACGATCGTGCTTTACAATATGCTCCCCGCCAAAGAAAACAACTAAATTTTATTTTGGCCTCTGCTCAGGACGGAGTAGCACCAGAACAAGTAATAGAAAACATTCAAAAAACCACTGGCCTTGCTGCCTATACTGAAGATGGAATGCGTTGGCTTACCATTGGTTACTATATGAGAAACACTGGTATTCCAATTAATATTGGTATTTCTTTAACACTAGTTT
>JAHFUF010000134.1 GCA_023265235.1 Blastocatellia bacterium | reverse complement strand
TGAGCCAATTGCGAATGGTTCTGGGAGTCTTTTTGAAAAAGCAACTAAGAGTAGGTTCATTAGGATCGTCACTCTCTACTTGCCAATCTTCATAATGGCGCAGAATAAACACGGTTCGGTAGGGTTCTTTGAGGGCATTAAGCCCATCACGACAAACAACCATAAGATCCAAAGGTATTTTCTTATCTTCTATTTCTAATTGTGCTGGGTTAGAATCGTCATCTAGTGAGCTAGTATCTGAGTCATTTTTTTGTATCTTCCATAGTTTCTTTACAGACTCTGTTATTAGACGATCTAAAAACACCCAAAACCGCACCTGTGCAAAATCCCCACGATCGCTATCATGGTCGAGTACCCTTTCGAAAAGCATCGTTAGTATGTCGTTGAAACAATCATCTACATTTCTTGGGTGAACGGCTTTACGCACCTGTTTATTGATGTGCTTTGTACATCGTTTAAGTAGTATTTCAGCAAGACTATTGACCATTTGTAGTTGCTCTCGTCGATGGTATTCACGAATAAGATAAACTAAACATTCTTCCTGAAAATATTCTGTAGAATCAATCAATTGTATTCGAGCACGTTCAATTAGCATATCAGCATCCATGACCAAGGTTTCCCTAATTTGTGCTTCGACACAATCGAGACGAGTATATACTCTGCCATCAATGCCTTGATGTTTGAGTGGTATAACTAATTTGTACTTGTCATCTCCTTGCAATGAACTCTGCTTCATATTCAACCTCTAAAATTACTAATAGCGCGATATCAGTAAAACCGGAAATAAAAATAAAAAATTATTTAAAGTAAAATTTTGAACACTCGTTCTGATTTTTAATAAGGCTTCTTATATTTAAAAATCAAAGTAAAGAGTAATTAGTTACAACATAAGCTACTTTTGGTTCTTACTTCTAAACCATTATTTTGCACCACTTAGGACTCTGGAAAATCTTAACCACAAAACTGCGTTAACAGTTTCCGGTTTATGAGCCTTTTAACTATTAACGATATTAGAGCCGGTAAAACACCAACGTTCCCTACCAGGCAACTTTTTAATATAACCATGATAATAACACCGCTGAAGGTATTGTGCGGTGTTGGAGGTTCAAATATGTCGGAAACCATTGAAATTTTTATCCAAGGCGAAGGAATTCGCGATATAAAGCTAGTGAGGGTACCTCACGATGGTACTATTCTAGATATTATAGAAGCTACTAGAACTAGCGAAACAACCATACCTCATGATAACGCTCATATTATAGTTCTCATTGAGGATACAGAAGAAGAGCTAAAGCACAATAGCCGATTGAAAGATGTTGGTATTTGTCATCGAAAACGATTACACCTTCATCGCTGTCACAAGATCGAAGTCACAATAAACTTCAACGGTGAAGCCAAGAAACATCCCTTCTCCTCATCAACAACTATAGCACGCGTAAAGCAATGGGCAGACGCTAAATTTGAGCTTAAGGGCGTTGATGCAACTGAGCACATATTGCAAATCTGTAAAACATCCATCCGCCCTGATGAAGATATTCATGTTGGCGCTTTAGTTAAACATCCAGACTGCAATCTCTGCTTTGATCTTGTGCCAAAAAAGCGGGTAGAAGGATAAACAAAGCTATGGCGAGTATAGATGAGCAAGTTTTTCGCAAACATATTGAAGAGGGGCCATTTCAAAATGGGGTTGATCGTGGTCGATGGCGACTGATATCAATAGCCTGGCCCCAGGCTATAATTGCTGTGAGTGCGGCAGCAAGACAAAATAGCCCAAACGAATACTTCTTGCGGTTCGAGCTTACTAATTACCCACAGGTAGCTCCTACAGCACAACCATGGAACATTGAACGGCAAACACCGCTACAGCAAAATCACTGGCCTGGAGGTCGCTCCCGTATTCCAGCTGCTTTTAACCCAAGTTGGAAAAATGGCCAATGTTTATATTTGCCGTGTGATCGACTGTCTATTGAAGGACATGAAGATTGGAAAAGTAAGTATTTAGATATGCTATGGTCACCCAGTGGTGATATTACTCAATACATTAGGATTGTTTATGATCTCCTTAATTCTACAGATTATACGGGCATTCGTAGCTCCTAACCACCGCTTAAGCTGTTCATCAAAACTATGGCGAGAGGGACTCAGCGAACTTCAACGACGTGGTAAAGGCCAGCATGAGAGCGGCGCATTTCTGCTGGGTGTAAGTCAAGGTAATCGAAGAACTATAAAGCGGTTTGTTTATTACGATGACCTGGATACGCATTCTTTAGATACAGGGATTGTCGTTTTTGATGGCTCAGGTTATGGCCCGCTCTGGCAACTTTGCCGCGAAACGGGATTAACAGTTGTGGCAGACGTTCACACACATGGGGGTTGTGCCCAACAAAGCCATTTAGATCGTGATAACCCTATGATTGCTAAACAAGGGCATATTGCCTTAATTGTGCCGCAGTTTGCTACACAAATATTCCAACCATCTGATCTTGGTGTTTATGAATATGAAGGAGAACATTGCTGGCAAGATTGGAGTGGCTATCAAGCAAAACAGTTTTTTTATATAGGCTACTGGGGGTAATAATGAAGACAATAAATATGGGCGACGAACTTCATCGCTCAGTAAAGTTGGCAATGGATACCGGCGAAGCAACAAGTGTTGCAGCAGCTAAACAGATATTTGAAGGATACCGCCTCAAAATTAATATAGGGGATGATGTCGCCCGTTCGCCTACTCTACAATCTGCCTTGCTAACAGCAGTAAATACTGGTCGCCGCTGTTTTCTTGGTGGAGTTGAAGTAGTTGGAAACAGTGAAGGAGATTTACTTGTACCATGGCAAAATTGCCGCACTATCGGTGAAGCTGTAACTGACTTACAGGGTACACCGGTTAATATTGGTACGCCTGGATTACCTCAAGTAGTTATTGGGGACTCTGATGATATTGATTCTGATAGTAAGTTTGCGGTACGAGCAACCTTTAATGGATGGTGTGGTGGTGTAGTTCCATTAGATGATGGGCGGCGACTGCCTGAAAAACAAGAATGTACCCCAGCAGGTGTTCTGGCTGGCGCACTTGCCGTATCTGAAGCATTCCAATTTGCTCGGGGAAAAAACGCGCAAGCTGGAAAGAGAGTTGTTGGACTGTCATTATGGCAACCAGAGCTTGAGTCTTCATGGCTAGACGCTCATGAACCTGGCCCGCTATTAGAACATCTTCCTGCGCGACTTTGGTTAATAGGACTTGGACATCTTGGGCAAGCATACCTTTGGACACTCGGTTTTCTACCCTATAGAGATCCTAAAGAAGTGTTACTCGTCCTGCAGGATTATGATTCACTTGTACTTGCCAATGATAGCACCTCACTGCTGACCAGTCGGGAGGCAATAGGCCAAAAGAAAACACGTAAAGTTGCCAATTGGTGTGAGCAACGAGGCTTCAGAACGCAAATTCAGGAGAGGCGCTTTATGGCAAACTTCAAAATCGATAATGAAGAGCCTTGTGTTGCACTCTGCGGTGTTGACAATGAAGTTGCACGAGCTGCTCTGGAAGAAGTCGGGTTTACTCAGGTAATTGAGGCTGGGCTTGGAAATGGAACCGAAGAATATCTCGCTTTTCAGATGCATTGTTTTCCTGGTAGTCGCTCAGCTCGCACTCACTGGGAGAAAGCAGCCAATACACAATCGCTTACTCCTCCCATTATCAATCAACCTGCTTACCAAGCTTTGATAGAAACTGGACTTGATCAATGTGGATTGACAACACTGGCTAATCGTTCAGTTGGTGCGTCATTTGTTGGTGCTTCGGTTGCAGCTATCGTTGTGGCAGAGCTTTTGCGTATGGCGATTGGTAGTCATCGATATGAAGTAATTGACGGCAGTCTGCGATGCCTTTCATATCGACGTGTCATTGCTAGCGAAGTTTTGACTTATCCATTCAACCCAGGGCTTACAACAGCACAAATTTCTGAGTAACAGCTTTCTCATTAAACTTTCGGAAAAATGGCGTATTTTGGTACAGAAATTTATAATTTACTAGTTGCTAAAAACTTATTCGGAAGCGAAAAAGAAATTTACCTATTCTCTACTCGACCAAACAAATGGGTTACCCTTTTCTATATAAGGGAGGAAAGAATAAAGAACATTAAGATCCTCATTAAGGAGACAATATGATACTTGATTATAGTGAAGTATTAACTCAAACCAGTTCATTTGGATTGGGTGTTGAGACTACCAATAGAGAGTTATATTTTGAAAAAAGAGGCTATTGTTTTTATTGTAAACAAGATATAAAAATACAGCACAATGAAAGCTTTGTTGATACAACAACCCTTACTGATACGGCATGGCATCGCTCTGAATCAGTTTGGTTGTGCCAACAATGTGGTTGGTGGGAGCACAGTTATCATAGCCAAATAGAAAGTTCAGACGACCAATGGTTTAAAAACTGGGAAGCTAAAGTAAACAGTGCAATTTTAAAAAAATTTGACATTGATTCAAATCAAATCCCATTAAGAACCCTGGAAAACTATTTAAGTAAAAACCCAGACAATATAATAAATATCCACCATAAAAAAATGGAAGAATTAGTAGGCTCAATTTTCTCAGAACATTATAAATGTAGTGCAAAAGTTGTAGGACACTCCAATGATGGAGGAATTGACGTTATTTTGATCATTTCTGATAAACCTATAGTAGTTCAAGTAAAAAGACGTAAAAGTTTAAAAACCAAAGAATCAGTCGCACCCATTAGAGAGTTAATAGGTACAACATTGCTAAAGGATTCCAAAGATTGTATTTTCGTGACAACAGGAGAAATATTTACCAAAAATGCAATAAAAACTCGCAATGATGCGCTTGCCAAGAATTTAGTAAATACCTTCGAGCTTTATAATCGAGATGAATTTATTGACGTTTTAAAACTTAATGTAAGCAAAATTGAACCTCAGTATATAAAATATATCCAGTTAAAAAAGCTCCTACCTACTCAAACTGACTTGCTTATTAAAAAATAATTAAATTTCTTTCATTGGAATGCCATTAATTAAGAACTTGAAATAATTCCCAACTTAATACTGTAAGTCTGTTCAAGGTATAATTCTGTAGCCCCAAGTAATTGAAGTTGTTCTGGTGAAGCTTTTGATTTTGATAGCCCTGGCTGGACAATATAAATCTTAATAGAAAATGGAAAGAGTTTAGTCATATTATCAATAGCCTGCAATTCGTGTTGGTTTCCTACTTCAAATCTACTAACTCCACCATTGGTTACTCTTCTAGATTCTCTTCTTTGCATGTGCTTTATAAGCTTGTGTATGCTTTCTTTCCAATGCACACTTTTTTGTGCTTGACCACAAACAACATATAAATCATCTATTCTTGCTGCTGGTAGGCCGGTTACGGCATATTTGCAGTGAAATAATTCAATAAAAATTTTATTATTTCTTACTTTAAAAGTGACAATATCCGCAGCCTCTCCGCTATTATCGTCATCAAAAATTATTTGATAATTTTTCTGTTTTAATTGTTGAATTACATGATACTGAATTGAGTCAGTGTCTTTTGTTTGGCCTTGAGATTCTTTTTTAAGGTCAACGTTCAACCAACTCCAAGCGTCGATTATTTCGCGGTTATAAGGAGGGTAAGATTGGTTATCAACTTTAATATGAATATTATTTTCTATACAAGAGCCATCAGTAAACCGTATTACAGGAGGGTGTTCGCTGAACCATTCAGTTATCAACCTTTGTTTTGCTCCTATCTTGACAGTAATTGGTGTATAGTTGAGTGCTCTGTACTTAAAACCTTTTCCTTCCGGCTCCTCGAAAATTGTTAGCTCAAACTCAGCAGAAGTTGAATAAGAATGAATCGTAAAACAGAAAGGCTTACTAACCGAAGGATTAACGAGATCAATACTAACCTCATGTAGTGGAATAAATTCATCTCCAAACCCAATATTAATTAACCTATTCTGTTCGCGTAAAATAATATCTGGCCATTCTATAGTTATGGGCATTAAATCTGGGCGGGAGTTTACAATAATTGGCTTAAGAACTCCTGCAAGTATCTTATCCACATCAATGGACTCATCGAGTACTTTTTTGCCTACTAGTGAACACCATTGGCAGAAACCTGACACAGTTGTTGTTTTTCTAGACCATATTCTTCCTTTATAGGAAGCACCAACAGTTGTACTCATACCGTTCTCATAACCTGCGCCAAACATGTTGGCCTTAACAGTGTTTCTACGATGTGCTTGGGTTAATCCATCACCTACATCATAACCAGTGTACATTATGTAGCGAAGTGGCCCTGAGAGTATTTTAGTAAGACCAACATTTTGCAGTATCAGTCGGTTAATTCCTTGGAAGCACCGAAAAACAGCATCGCCTTTAATAATAGACGCACTTTCACCTATTTTATTGGCGAGCCGTTCATGTAAGCTACTATTATCGGAGCTGTTTATAAATAGTAGGTTTTGTGTTTTATCCCAGTGAACAATAGACATTATCGGAGTTAGTGTTTAAACAGAAATAGTGTATAATCCGGGTATGATTACTTACACTTATTTGAAAGACAAAGTCAAGGAGTTTTTGGCAGCAACGAGTTTGAACATAGCAGAGTTTCTGATTTTGCTGCCAGCATTTGTAATCGCCTACCAAAAGCTGTACCCAGTGGAGCAAACGTATGCAGGCAAAGCACGACAAAGGCAAAAGGGTGGAGGAGATAAGGCAAGGATAGCAACGATGGAGGACAAATTGCTGTTCATTTTGGTTTACGAGAAAACCAATCCGTTACAAACAATGCACGGCTTAGAGTTTGGGTTGAGCCAACCGCAGGCCAATTACTGGATTCACCGATTGTTACCAGTACTCAAAGAGGCATTGGCGGATTTGAAACTCTCACCCGAGCGCGAGCCTAATCAAGTAGCTGAACATCTGGTGGGCAAGGCCGAGCCACCAAATATGCTATTGGATGGGACAGAGCGGAGGCGGCAGCGCCCCAAGGATGAGAGTGCACAGAAAACCCATTATAGCGGAAAGAAAAAAGCTCACACTGACAAAAATATCGTCTTAGTTAATGAACATAGTGGCGAAGTGGTCTACCTTGGGCCGACAGTAGAAGGCAAAATGCACGACAAGAAAGCGGTTCAAACCAGCGAACCCAAACTTCCAACTAACGCCACACTTGGACAAGACACCGGCTTTCAAGGGTATGCGCCAGGAAATGTTATCACCGAGCAGCCAAAAAAAAGCCAAAAGGCAAAGAGTTGACAGTGAGTGAAAAATTCATCAATCGCGTATTTTCCAGTATTCGCGTGAAAGTCGAAAACGCACTGTCGGGTGTCAAACGCTGCCGGATCGTCAAAGACGTTCTGCGGTTGACAAAAACGGGCATATCAGATTTGGTTATGGAGATTGCTTGTGGGCTGCATAACCTCCGAGTTTTGTGCCGTCATCCATTTCAAGCACTTGATTTGTTTAGCTTTTTCACCAGCGATTAACTCCGATAATGTCTAATATATAAATCCCACACTAAGTTAGCCATTTCTTTTACTCTGCCCCACTCAACAGGTATCTTTAATTTGGCTACAAATACCAGCAATTTTTTACTTTCATTGATATCATAGACAATTTCAGTATCTTTACTAAAGGCTAAGGCACAGTTTTTTGGATTCCAAGTTGTACCTGTTGTTTTATAGATTACAGTGCTCATCTTAGGTCTAATACTTAGTAGTGGCAAACTAGTTAACGAACCATCAAACCCCTTGAGAAATTCTTTTAGGTCAACTTGTTCTTGAATCGCTTGCGTTCCTATATTTCTGAGAATTTTATTCCAATCAGCATTTTCTCCATATAAAGACGTAAGAGTATCACTCACATTAGGATCCGCAATATTGGCTACAAACGTAGCATCACCAATTTTATTGGTAGTCCTTGTAAATCTTCCTGTAAACTGTAAAGTTACTCCCAAGCTCTTGTGTATATCATGGAGTGCCGCTATTTTTAGCTCAGGTAAATCGAATCCTTCGCCTAGCATATCAACGCAGATTATAATCCGTGATTTTTTATTTCTTATTTTTGCAAGGTTCTTTTTTTTCTCGGTACTAAACTGTTGGCTATGGATAATCACTGGATCAAATTCTGTATACCCCTTATAAAGCGAGTAAACTTCTTCAGTTCTGCTAATATCTTTAACTCTCGCCATTAGAATATGATCACATCCATTTTCTAAGTCTTTTTTGAGTTGTTCTACAGCAACTTTAGCAATGGCTGCATCAACTTGTTCTTTGCTGAATTCTAATACAGGAATAAAACTGATTGGTTTAAAGTATTCTTCCTCCTGTGCTTTTAATAAAGGATAGTTATATATTATTTCTCCATCTACATTCTTACCATCATTGCGAAAAGGCGTAGCTGTAAATTGAAGAATGGGTTTTGCCGCAAAATAATTTCTAAAGTTTTCCCAGGTAGGGGCCGCAATATGATGGGCCTCATCTATGAATAAATGACTGCAAAGACGTGCGATTTCTGTTTGTATCGTTGGTTCACATCCACCAACTATACTCATAGTACTCACAATGACATTACACTTTTGAAAGAAATTTTTAACATCTTTAACTGTCTTTGGCTTGTGTTTGAGTATTCCTACAATTGGGTACTTAGCTGTAGGCCCTATGACACCAAAATTTTTAAGTATTCCAAAGCTTGAAAATTTCGCAGCAATCTGCTCGCGTAATGGATCAGTTGGCACCACTACTAATACTCTCCTACATTGTTTAGCAATCAATAGTGCAACCATAGTATCCGTCTTACCTGTTCCAGTAGGCATTACGATAGTTGCAGGTTCGTGAGATATCGTCCAGTGCGCCAAAGTAGCATGAATGGCACCAACTTGTGGTTGTCTTAATCCTGTTTGCAGAATCTCCTTATTCTCATCTTTAATCTCTTCGCGGAAGAAGAGTTGATTCAGCCAAGATTGATGTATTTCTTTGAGGTGTTCTTCCCAGTTAATTTGTGGATTTTGCAAATTAGTTAAAGGGATAGGTCTAAGCCAATATTTTTCAACCTGTGGATCCAGCAAAATTCTTTCGTTAATTGAGGAAACGCTATGGCGCACCATTAATACTCGCTTAAATGTGTCACTAAGCATTACCTTATTACTAACAGCCAATATTGAATTTTCTGATTCCCCATCCTCTATTAAACAGCCTTTCAGTTTTCCTTGCTGATATGGTGTAATACTTGCATTTTTGATATAAACAGTTGATAGCAACTGTTGAATGGGATTGTTATTAATATGTGATTTAATGGTATATATAGGCAGTAATTCGAGATCCATATACTCTTATTTAAAACCTTGAAATTTACATAAATGGATTAAGTATAAAAGTTACTCATTTAACTTTCAAATACTATAGTACTACTCTGATAGTTCTGTTTTTACTCCCATTAGACGCATAGCGTTCCTGTAACGCATTTTAGAAAATATAAGTAGTGCCCCGCCCCTAGTAAAAATATAGATTGTGCTAAATTAACATCAATAATTCATTTATATTTCCATTAAACTTAGAAACAACAATAATTAGTTTTATT
>JAHFUF010000749.1 GCA_023265235.1 Blastocatellia bacterium | reverse complement strand
AGCTGATGGACTAGGTTTAGATGTTGGTAAAAATAAGGTTATAGATAATGAGTTAGTTTAATAATGCTAATTCTAAATAGCTCAAATCATTGAAATTAGGAGGATTATGTCAGATAAAAGTAAAGTTAGTGATTCTAAAGATCCTAAGGATCTTAAAGATCTTAAACACCTTAAAGACGAGAATAGGAAAGTTGACAAAGAAAAAACTATCAAATCAAATAAGAAGAAAATATTTGTAGCAGCATTTCTAATGTTGGGGTGTAGTGGTTTAGCGATTGGACAAATAATTGTTCATGATCCTGCGCACATGCAATCTAACATTGCCTCTTTTGCCAAAGAACTAGCTCAACACATCAGTCACCTTAAGTATATAACAGATATGAATGGAGCTTGGGCTTCTAAGTTAGATATCTTAGACAAAATAGAAACCATTGCAGCTAGTAAAGGCATTCCAATAGATAAATTAGGTTGGGATAAGGGTAAGTTTTCTAAAGACAAAGCCACACAGTTATCAGCAGAAGCTTTAGATGACTTAAACAAAATCGTGGAAGGGAAAGCAAAAACTTCTGATTTAGGCAGTCTACAAAAGGATCTTGAACAAATATATAGACCTGCTCCTGTAACCAGTGCTGGAGCAAAAAGCGAACACGCGCTTAGAGAAATGGCTGCTAGTACTGCTTTTATCAATCAATCTCAAAAAAGCATAGAAGAAGCTCAGAAAAATATTAACAAGTTGCAGAAGGATATTGAAAGCGGAAGGCTTAAACCAGGCGACCTAGAACGCTATCAGGTCTTAATTGCTAGTTATCAAACACAGCTTCAAACACTTCAAACACAATCAAACAATCAGCTTATACGCCAACAAGTTGCTCAAACGGGACTTATGGCTAGTGATGCTAGTAGTCGAGAGAATAATAGATTAAAGGGTCGCTATGAAATGATGCAAGCAGGTAAGTTAGTTCAATTTTCACCTGCGCTTAGAAAAACAAATGATGAAGTGGGCGGTGTTGAATAGTCTTGTACTAGTGCAATGTGGGTTCTTGAGAGCCGAGTTAAGCGGACAACACAAATAAAATAGTTTAAGCCAAACCTAATAGAAGAAGAAAATTAGCCAACGTATAAAGACTTAAATAAATAGCTAATAAAACTAATAAAGCTAATAAAGCTAATAAAAATCAGGGCTAAAAAAGGAAAATAATATGAATTTCAGTTACTTTTTATTGCAGATAATACCAGGGTTAAATAATACAATTCCAGGAGTGGAAAGTAGTTATTTGCCAGAGCAAGCCGCCGCCGCCGCCGCAAAGTTATTTGAAAAAACTTATGCTGATGCTTGGATAATCTTTGGACTACTGCTTTTTATTAGCTTAGCTTTTTCTGTTATTAGTAAGTATGTTGACCTAGGAGAGGAATGGAATATAGTACAAGCTCTTAAACGTATAGGGACAATTGCAGTTTTACTAGTTGGGTTTAAGTTTTTATTTGGTAGTATTTTTATTATAAATCACTCTGTGTCACTACGTATATTTGGTGAAGACAATGTTAGTGAACTAAACAAACAGTTTGAAAAAATTGCTACTAATGAGCAAGAAAACAAAGGGGTTACGAATGATGCTAATGAAAACCCAATTAGTAGACTTTTTACAATGCTAGGTCAGATAACATCAGATATTGTTGTAGATACACTAGCCGCAATGATCGCATTTATATTCTTTGTCTCGACAGTGCTAATGCATATGCTATGGAGGATAGCCGTAATTATTCTCTTTGTAACGGGGCCACTTCTCATAGCATTATCGCTATTTCCTGGATTTGGAATAAAAATCCTTACAGCTTTGTTTGGAGCTATAATCCAGGTTGCAGGTTGGCAAGTGTGGTTCGCTATATGCGCTTTTTTTGTCCAAACAAGTGATAACACAGACCTACTTAAATTTACTGTAGGAAATACTAAAGCTGCTACTGCTAATCATATTGAATCGGTAGTATTTGCACTAATATTTACTATTTTATATATTGGCACACCTTTGATAATGAATCTGTTTTTGCCTATTTCAGCTTTTAGTGGTGGACTAGTAGGAGCATTAAAAGCTGGTGGATTTCCTGTAAAAGCAGCAATAGGAGCAGGGGTTGGTCTTGCTAGTGCTGGGGTTGGTACTGTTTTAGGTGGAGCAGGGGGCTTACTAGGCGCTGCTGGTAAACTATTCTCAAGAGAAGGTGGTGGTGGTAGTGCTATTAGTGGCCTTAGTGGTGGTGCAAAACCATCTATTGATAGAGGTACTGGTGCAAAGGGTCTAGATGTTGGCACTGGTGGCGGTAGAGATGGTAGTGGTAGAAATGGTGGTGGTAATGATACTTCTAGTGGTGGGGCTGTTCCTAGTGATGGTGGTGATGGCGGTGGTGGCGGTAGAACAGCTTCAAGCTCAGAAGCCTTACAGGATGGAAGAGGGCGTAAATTTAACGGGGAAAAAGTAGGAAGGCAAAGAGAGCAAAGACAACAAAGACAAAGTTCTGGTACTTCACCAAATGGAAATAGTCGCTCAACCTCAACTGTTGGTGGGAATAGAGCAAGGACAAGCGGAGAACGAGCAATCAGTGGTCTAGGAGGGCGAATTGCTGGTCAGCTTGGGGGATCATTCATTGATAGAGGTAGTAGTAATAGAGGTACTAGTGTTAGTAGTAGTAGTCCTATAAGCAATATAAGTAGTAGTTCAGAAAGTGGAAGTACTAGCACAAATGGAGGTGGAACGGTTGACAGAAATAACAGTGGTTCAACCCCTTCATCAAATACTTTATCAAGCCCTTCGGCTAGTCAAAGCCCTTCATCAACCCCTTCAAGTATTAATAGAGGTAGTAATGATAGCAGTGTTAGTGCTAGTAGTACTGGTAGTAGAACGAGTGGAGTAGAGAGTGGAAGTAGTAACACTATTGCAAGTTCATCAACCCCTTCAGTTATTGGTAGAGGTAGTAA
>JAHFUF010000748.1 GCA_023265235.1 Blastocatellia bacterium | reverse complement strand
GAATTTCCTGTGGTTTCTTGATAAATCATCATCGCTCTCTTTTCGTGTTCGCTTTGATGATGATCTTTGTTTAAATGATCATCATCATGTTTATTGGATAGTAAATTGCTAGTGGGTTGCAAATTGCTAGTAGGTTGAGTTTTTTCATTTATATTTGGTTTAAAAGCTTCACCTATACTAGTAAATACACGATATTCTGTGCCTCCAAAATCTGTTCCTGTATTATTGGTTTGTAGTAAGGTTATTAATCCTTTTAAAGTCAAATCTTTCATAGTTCTTCTAACAGTGTCGACACTACAACTTGTTCTTTTAGCTAGAGTTGGCAAGCTTATTTTACAAGTAGAAGATTTAAAACCATATGACAAACGATACAGGCGTAAATATACTGCTAACTCTACTGGTTTCAAGACTGTGAATAAATGGTCAAGTAATATATTTGGTAATATTAAATAGCCTTGCTCTAGCGATTGTTCTATTAACGAATTTTGTTTAAGGCTTTTTTCACCTACTAGCAATTTGCTATCGGGTTGCTCGTTGCTACCAGGTTGCTTTGCTACCGGGTTGGAAATTGCTACCGGGTTGCTTTTTGCTAGCAGGTGATTATTTTCTTGAGATTCAAAAGGAGTTTGATTAGTTTCGATTGGCTCTAAACCCATTATACGTTCAAGTTCAATAGGTTTAGGCATAGGTCTAAGGTTATCAAATAAACCCTGATTGGTTCGTTTTTGAGGTTTTCTAGTAGCAATAGCAGGGTTTTGATTTTTTTTAGAGCTGGTCATTATTGTTTACCTTTATTTGTTTTTGACCTTATAGCTTTTATCTGTGATTTGATATTAAGTTTTTCTATTATTTCTTCTGTTAAAGCTTCATAATCTTCACTACCGTGACTAGAAGGCGCGTGTTCAAAAATAGTTTTGCGGTAAGCTGGGGCAGTTTGTAGTTTTACATTGCTTCTAATGACAGTTTCTAGTACTTGCCCAGGGCATATTTGCTGAAGTTTGGTTAGTGCTTCACCACAAATTTTATTTCTAGCATCAAAGGATGTGATTATATAACCAAGTATTTGTAATTGTGGGTTGGGGCGACGAGTAGCGTTTATAGTTGAAGCTAAATCGATTACTCCTTCTAATGGGTAATATTGGGCTGCTACAGGTATTAGCACATAAGTACTAGCTAATAGTGCTTGCGTTAGTGTCATTCCTAAACTTGGTGGGCAATCAATAATAATAAAATCATATTCTGTTAAAGTATCTAAAGCGTCTTTGAGACGATATTGTTCTTCAATAGCAACGTTTCTTTCTATAAGTGCAAGACGAATATGAGATGGCACAATATCAAGGTTTTGAATGTGGGTTTGATAAATGGCATCTATGATAGGAGTTTTTTCTGTATGACCAACTAAAACATCAGCTAAAGTTAGTGTAAGCATCTCTGGATCTAGATAGGTAAACGTAGAATTACATTGGCTATCAATGTCTAGTAGTAGTGTAGAGTAACCTCTAATTGCTAAACCGGCTGCTAGATTACACGCAGTAGTAGTTTTGCCCACTCCGCCTTTTTGATTAGCAATAGCAATAACTTTCATAATAAAAATTTCCCTTCAAAACCCGATTAGAGTTTGTGCTAATGGTAAGTTGACTAGTAAAATAGGGTTTTTGATAATGCAGGTTTGGAAATTATAGCTAGTTTTTTTGAGAAAGAAAGCTGTATGTGACTGTATGTGACTATATTTAATCACTAGGTTTATCTTAGTGTTAATCTTAATAAATACTAAGAGTTACAAATACTAGTAGTGCCTACTTGAAGCAATAAAAATGATTATGGGTGTAAAATGAAAATGGATAGAAAAACAAAATAGTTCTTCTATCCACCTTATCAATGAGATACTAGTTTTCTAGTAGCTATTAGTATTTAGTAGCGACCACCACCGTAACCACCGCCGCCACGATTGCCACCACCACCATAACCACCGCCACCGCGACGATCTTCTTGGGGTTTGGCTTCGTTGACTTTGATGTCTCGACCATTAAGCATTTGACCATTAAATTTAGAAATAGCTTGTTCGCCTTCGCTACGGTCAGATAGCTCAACAAAAGCAAAACCGCGAGATTGCCCTGTGTCTCTGTCTGTCATTAGTCTTAGGGATTGTACTGTTCCTACTTCGGAAAATAATGCTGATAGATCCCCTTCAGTAGTGGAAAAAGCTAGGTTGCCTACGTATAGTTTCATAAATTGAAAATACCTTTCATAAGGTTGATAGGAACTGATTCATTAAAAGTTTAGTGTAGATACCAGAGGGAATTTAATGGAATTGGAGTAGGTTCGCTTTCACTTTCTCTATTGCAGCATTGCCAGTTTTCCAAGATATTCAACATCAGAAGTTTTGATTGCAGTTCTCTAAGGGTTGATAGTTTAATTGGTCTGTTTTACTTATTTTAACTTACTTTTAGTTAGTTTCGTTTAGTTTAGTTTCGCTTATTGACCAATTAGTTTTACTTAATTTTACTACCAGATTCTAACTAGTTTTACAATTAAACGCAAATAAATTCTTGTTTGTAGGGTATTTATAGCTAGATTGATAGTTAATCACAGCCAAATAGAGGAGGAAGGTTTTTGAGCAACTATTAATTGGCAATTGGCAATTAGCGACTAGCAATTGTGTAATGACCAGTCCATTAGAAGTCTGTTAATGTTGTTATTAAACTAAAAGTCAAAACTCAAAACTCGAAAATTTGAGAAAGAAAGATAAAGTAGAGGTATTAATTAGAAATGGCAGATAATTTCCAGAAGCGACAAAAAGAACGTAAGCGACAAGAAAAACAAGTAGCTAAACAAGCTCAACGATTAGAGGCAAAGGCTAGCAATGTTAGGGTTGACCGAAGCCTAGAGACAGAAGATCCAGACATTGCAGGTATTGTTGCTGGCCCCCAAGCTTTAGCTGAACATTGGCAGATTAATGATTAGTAGTTAGT
>JAHFUF010000747.1 GCA_023265235.1 Blastocatellia bacterium | reverse complement strand
GGAAAAATCCAAGCAGTTATTGTTGGTGCAGATCGTATTGCTGCTAATGGAGATGTTGCTAATAAGATTGGTACTTATATGGTTGCAGTTTTAGCCAAAGAGAATAAAATACCTTTTTATGTTGCAGCACCACTTTCAACTTTGGATCTAAAAATAAAAAATGGTGAGCAAATCCCGATTGAGGAACGTTCCTCACTAGAAATTACTCATATTAAGGGGCAACAAGTGGCACCTAGCGGAATTAATGTTGCAAACCCAGCATTTGATGTAACGCCTAACCAGTATGTAACAGCAATAATTACAGAAAAAGGTGTTGTCTATCCACCTTATACGGAAACTTTACCAACACTTTTTCAATAAAATAAGTTACAAACTATCAATTAAAGAATAAGATTAACCTTGGGGCTAATTTAGGAAAGGAGACAGTGCTTTAACTAGCAGCACTGCAAAAAACAACATGGCTTCTTTATCATTAGAGCATAGGTTGGGACAAATGCTCTTTGTTGGAATTCCAGGAACAACCCTAGATGATGGGACAAGAAAACTGTTACAAACAGTTCAACCAGGAGGAATAATTTTGTTTGCTCGTAACATAGAGCAACCAGAACAATTAGCAGAGTTAAATGGAGAGATTCGCCGTTTGTTAAAAGTTGCTCCTTTAATTAGCATTGACCAAGAAGGAGGTAGGGTCGACAGGCTAAAGAAAATTTGTCCTCCAATGCCTCCTGTACAGCTTTTAAGGGCTTTAGATGATGCTCGTAGCGCACATGAACAAGGGGCATTAACTGCTGCATTACTTAGACCTCTTGGTTTTAATATGAATTTTGCTCCGGTAGTGGATTTAGCTGTACATGAAGAAGCCGATAATGCACTGCAACAACGTTGTTTTGGGACTAGGCCACAAAAAATCATTCGTTTGTCTAGTGCGTATTTAGAAGGCTTACAAAATGGTAGCATCCTTGGTTGCGGTAAGCATTTTCCTGGCTTAGGAGACTCAATGGTTGATTCACACAAAAGCCTTCCAATTGTTGAGCGTAGTGAGCAACAATTAAAAGCAGAAGATTTACAGATTTATCAAGATTTGATGGTAAAGCTTAACTCCCAATTACAAGTAATAATGATAGGCCATGCTTTTTATCCAGCATTAGAAACCAGTAAAACTCCTGTCCCAGCTTCACTTTCTCCTCGTGTTGTAACAGACCTACTACGTAGTAAAATGGAATTTCACGGTATGGCAATTTCTGATGATATGGAAATGGGAGCAATTACTGAATCTATAGGGTTTAGTGAGGCGATGCTAGAAGCAGTTTTAGCTGGTGAAGATATGATGCTGATCTGTACAAGCCAAGAGCGCGTCCTAGAAGCTTCTGAGAGCCTAACTCGTGCTGCTCGTGATGGAAAAATTACTTCACGAAGAATAGAAACATCACTTAATCGAATTGCTAGAATTAAATCAATAGCTTCTTCGCCTTTGACTTTTGAGCGTAATCATTTTAATGCTATTTGTGACAAAATCTCTGAATTTAGTGAAAGACTTAATAAAGAATTAAAACGGAGTTAAATAGCTTTAATAGCTTTGCAAACATAGTCTGGTGGTAGTGCATCTAATCGCCAAAAGCCAATAAATATTAAATCATTACATATATAGCTTATTTATTTTACTTAATCATAAAGTAGGGTAGGTAAGCTATTAAGTCATAGGAAAAAATAATGGCGACTAATAACCAATCTGAAGACAAAACTTCCCAAGCATCAACCCCAACAGAAAATAAAGCACTGAAAAAACCAATTTTATGGGTTTATACCACTTATTTTGCTGAAGGATTGCCTTACGCAATTATTAGAATTCTATCTACTTTCTATTTTACTGATATTGGGGTTAAGGAACGTTATTTAGGCTATTTAAATTTCTTAAGTATTCCTTGGACATTAAAGTTTATATGGGCGCCTTTTTTGGATTTGATTAGTACTAAACGACGATGGATGATTAGTATTCAATTTCTATTTTCTTTAGTTATGATGGCTATAGCAACAGCTTGTTATTTTGCCTATGTTCCTACACTCCCTCCAACATTTGAAGAATACTTAGCTTTTGGTTATGAATTACCGCCACTCTTTGAACACTTAACGACGTTCTTAGTCTTTATTTCTTTAGCTTTTGTTGTGCTAGCTTTTATTGCTGCTACAAATGATGTTTCTATTGATGCATATTATTTAGAAGGGTTTAAGGAGCCTAAAGATCAAGCAGCTTATTCTGGAGATAGAATAGCATCTTATCGTTTAGCTATGATTTTTAGTCGCAGTGGGGTTGTGGCATTTGTTGCTTATATGTCTTACTTGCTGCAACAAAAAGGTAATGTAAACCTATCTGAAGCTTGGGCTTATGGGTTTGGTCTTTGTGGTATAGCAATGTTTTTAATTGCTTGTTATCATTTTTTTAAGCTACCTCACTTTGAAAATAAGCGTCAAGAGCCACTAAAAGTAGCCCAAATAATGAAGTCTTTTGCAGAATCTTTTAGCTCCTACTTAAAGCAAGATAAAATATTACTAATACTAGTTTTTATTATTCTCTATAAAATAGGCGACGAGATGCTTTTTTCTATGAATACGCCTTTTATGAAAAGAGAACTAAAAGTTTCTAATGCTCAAATGGCCTGGATTGCGGGGATTGTTGGTGCCGCAGGAGCAGTTTTAGGAGCAATGGCTGGTGGATTATGGATTAAAAAACAAGGGTTAAGAAAAGCTATTTGGCCATTAACAATACTGATGAATATTAATATTTGGGCTTATACTTGGCTTGCTTATACAAAACCTGACCCTGCAACAGTTAAAGGGATTTCGGCTATTGCTTTTGTATATTTTTATGAGCAAGCTGCTTCTGGACTTGGATCCGCCGCACTAACTATATATATAATGCGTACTTGTAACCCTAACTTTAAGGCTGCCCATTATGCTTTTGGTACAGCAATAATGC
>JAHFUF010000746.1 GCA_023265235.1 Blastocatellia bacterium | reverse complement strand
TACTATCTTAAAACAATACCTAGATGGATTAATAGGCACTTATATTTCGGCTTATTTTTATTTTTATGATTCACTTGTTTGGCTAGCTACTTATGAGACTTTTTCATCGTTTGAAAGGTTACAAATTTACTACAAAGTAGTTTTTAATCAAAAGAAAATAAAAAAATGGATGCAACACGCTCCTATGAATTTTTCCAATAAATACTACTTAGTAGAAGCAGAAAAAGCGCGTGTATTAAAAAATAATGACCTAGCTATAAGATATTATGATAAAGCTATAGAGCTATCTAAAGAGCATAATTATATTCAAGAAGAAGCTTTAGCAAATGAACTAGCAGGAAAATTTTATTTACAAAAAGAACAAAAACGAATTGCTAAACTCTACTTATTAGAAGCACACCGATGCTATACAAAATGGGGAGCATTTGCAAAAACTGCTCAAATGGAAAAAGAGTATTCTGAATTAATCCAGCAAATTAATAAATTTAATGCCTTAAATAATGCTAATTCACAGTTACTAGATACTAAAAATACGTCATTAGATTTAGCTACTGTAGTAAAAGCCTCACAGGCAATATCTAGCGAAATAGTCTTAGACAAATTAATGACTGAGTTACTAAAAATTGTATTAGAAAATGCAGGAGCAAACAGAGGGTTTTTGTTGTTAAAAAAAGAGTCTCAGTTTTTTGTAGAAGTAGAGGCTTACTCAGAAAAGTCGCCAGTTAAATTAACTCAAGCAATTGCTCTAGCAGAGTGCAAATACCTATCACAAGCAATTATTAATTATGTTATTCGTACAAAAGAAAATTTAGTTTTAGATAATGCTTCTATAGATGAGAGGTTTATTCAAGATCCTTATATAATTACTACTCAGCCAAAGTCTATTTTGTCTATTCCTATTGTTAATCAAGGTAATTTAACTGGAATTTTATATTTAGAAAATAATTTGTCTACAGGAGTGTTTACAATTGAGCGTCTAGAAATATTACGTGTGCTTTCTACTCAAGCTGCAATTTCTATTGATAATGCCAAGCTTTATTCTGATTTAACAAAAGCTTTAGAACTTGAGCAAATCACCAAAAAAGTACAAGCAGAACTCCTAGCAGTACAAAAAGAACTTGCCTATGCCAGGCAATTACAACTCTCTATGTTGCCTAAAGAAAATCTATTTCTCGATAAAATAGAAATAGTCGGGCAAATGCGTACTGCTACAGAGGTAGGAGGTGATTATTATGATTTTATCCAAATAGATACAAATCGTTATTGTTTAGCAATTGGTGATGCTACAGGACATGGCGTTGGTGCAGGCTTAGTAGTTGGAATGATAAAGTCTCTTTTGGTTAATTCGCTGTTAAACCTGAAATTAACAGGAAATAAAAATAGTCAAGTAGACAAAATAACTACTGTAGAGATAATGAATAATCTTAACTTATCGCTTAAAGCCTCATTAACCTATCGTAGTATGGGAATGGCTTTAGCTATTGCTATTCTTGATTTAGAAAGTATGTTGATAGAAATATGTTCTGCTGCAATGCCTTCACTGGTTTTCTATCATGCAGATACAAAAATTGCAGAAACAATAAATTTAGCTGCACCACCACTTGGTTTTGTAAAAAAAATAATCTTAAAATCTGTTGTTTTATCATTAAAACCAGGAGATAAATTAGTATTTGTTAGTGATGGTTTTCCTGAAAGAATGAACAACAAAAATCAAATGTGGGGCTATGAAATAGTTACAGAAAAATTAGGCCAGATATGCGAGGAACATCGAAACTCAGAAGCAATTTTACAAGAACTTTTTAATGCTTGTGATGAGTTTGCTCAAGAAGTAGAGACTAATGATGATATGACAGCATTAGCTTTATACGTTCACTAAGAAAACAAGAAAACAAGAAAACATAAGCGTAAAATAACAAAACACGTCAGTAGGGTTTAATTACTGACGTGATAAGTAAAGTGAAGACTATAAGAGACGTGTGACCGTGTGACTATTGCGAGCAGTTATTTGGAAGCAGCAGGTGTGTTTTTATGATGTTTTGTGTGATGTTTTTTATGATGTTTTTTCTCTACATTGTTAGCAGGTTTATCAGCAGTTGTTGCATTATTTGTAGTTGTTTTGTTTGCCGTAGCAGTTTTGTTTGTTGTAGCAGTTTTGCTTGCTGTAGCAGTTTTGCTTGTTGAACTAGGTTGAGTAGTTACCGTTTTAGCTGTTTTATTGCTTGTTTTATCTGTTGGTGAAGCAAAAACAGCAGAAGTTAACATTAAAAAAGTAAATGCAATGGCTAAAGTTTTTTTCATAAATTTCTCCTGAGATAAAATAGAATTATTGAGTTTAATTAACTAATAGACTGTTTTTCTTTTAGTTGTTTTCTGATTTAACTAATAGCAAGGTCTATGCCACAAATTTAAGAGGGTTTTAAGGCAATACCCACAAGGTTTAATGGTAAAAATAGAAGATTTCTCCAAGACTGAGACATATTGTCTCACTAGTTTAGCTCAAAGCAACATTTTGTCTCTTTTTTCAATAAAATAGTTTAATTTGGTTGGTTTTCGTCTAAGTTAAATCCTAGCCGTTCAGCCATACGATAAAGTGAACGTCTATCAACCCCTAAAACCTCTGCTGCTCGTTTGCGATTATGCCCTGTTACATTCAAAATATAGAGGATATAACGTCTTTCTAATTCATCTAGGGTAAATAGGTTACTAAATAGGTTTTCTATTTCTGATTGTTTTGGCTTGTTATAGTTAACTTCAGTAGCTTGAATCTTGGCAGGTAAATCATCTACTTCTACTATATTACCTCGTGTATGTAGAGCAGCGGCTTCAACTGCATTTTCCAGTTCTCTAACATTACCAGGCCAATTATAAGCATTAATTAGCTTTAGTGCTTCCTGCGACCAAAATAAAGGATATTTTAAGCTTTTAGATACTTTTTCTAGAAATTTTGTAGCTAGTAAAGATATGTCAGAGGCTCGCT
>JAHFUF010000745.1 GCA_023265235.1 Blastocatellia bacterium | reverse complement strand
TGCCGGTTTTGTCGTAAACATAAACCACATAAAGAGACTAAGTAAATTTTATTAGGCTTTTAGGGGTGTAGCTCAATTGGCAGAGTGGCGGTCTCCAAAACCGTAGGTTGGGGGTTCGATCCCCCCCACCCCTGCTGTTTAGCTATTAAATGCTAATGTATTTAGTTATAAAACTTAAGAGGTAGTTATAATGAGCGAAGTGACAGATATCGCCACCTCCCCAGAACAAGACCCCGTTGGTAGGTTGGGACAAGTTAAGCAATTCTATACTGATGTTCAATCAGAATTAAAAAAAGTTACTTGGCCAACTCGTCAAGAAGTTTATGGAACTACTATGGTAGTATTGATAGCTGTCTTTTTCTTCGGGATTTTTTTGTGGGTATCAGATTACCTAATTGGGTTAGCTTTCAAGTTTTTAACGGATCTCCTTAAATAAGGTTAATACCTGCCATTGCTATATTGCTATCCTATTAAGCAAAATCTAATTTATAGAGAATGTAAAGAAAATATAGAGTGATAAATAATGCCAAGAAAGTGGTTTATTATTCATACGTATTCTGGATTTGAAAGGAAAGTAAAAGAAAGCCTCGAAAACCGTGTAAAAGCTTACACAATGGAAATCGAGATTCTTCAAGTACTTGTTCCTGAAGAAACTGTAGTAGAAATGCGCGGCAATAAGCGAGTAGAAACAAAAAGGCTTATTTTTCCAGGATATGTTTTAGTAGAAATTGATTGTGACGAAAAAGGCGAAATGTCAGACAAAGCTTGGCATACCGTCAAAAGCACCCCTAAGGTTACTAGTTTTGTTGGTGGGCAAAAACCTACTCCTTTAACTGAACAAGAAGTTGACCAAATTGTCCATCATGTTACAGAAGCAGCAGAAAAGCCAAAACCAAAATTTACTTTTGGCTCCGGCGAAACAGTACGTATTATAGATGGGCCATTTACTAGTTTTACTGGACTAGTTGAAGAAGTAAATGGAGACAAAAACACCTTAAAAGTTATGGTTACTATTTTTGGGCGTGCTACACCTGTAGAACTAGACTTCTTACAAGTTGAAAAACATACATTTACTGAAGAATAGTTAAGAGATTTGTATATTTTGTAATTTTGTAACAAATTATACTTAAATGAGCAATAAAGGCTAAGAAAAATATGAAGAAAATTACTGCCTATGTGAAACTGCAAGTACCGGCAGGGAAAGCTAACCCAGCTCCTCCAATTGGTCCAGCTTTAGGTCAGCATGGCGTTAATATTATGGAATTTTGTAAGCAGTTTAATGCTAAAACTGCTCAAATGGGTGATGGGATAAATATTCCTGTAGTAATTACAATTTATTCTGATCGTTCTTTTACTTTCATAACTAAAACACCTCCTGCTGCTGATCTAATCAAGAAAACCCTTGGTTTAGCAAAAGGTTCAGCCAAGCCCAATCGTGATAAGGTTGGTAAGATAACTCGCAAACAAATTAAGGAAATAGCTGAGACTAAACTACCTGATCTTAATTGTACTGATCTTAACTCTGCTATGCGAACTATAGAAGGTTCAGCAAAAAGCCTTGGTTTAGACATTATAGACTAGTAGTGGGTTAACCCATGAATATCTGTGAGGGAGGCTTTGGCCGTTGTACCTCACTAAGGGAATAAAATGCCAAAAGTCGGAAAGAAATATAAACAAGCTCTTTCTCAAATAGATCAACAAAAGGCATATACATTAAACGAAGGACTTGAGCTAGTAAAGAAGATTGCATTTGCAAAATTTGATGAAACTGTAGAAGTAACCATGGTTTTAGGGGTTGATCCTCGTAAGGCTGATCAAATGGTTCGTGGTACTGTAGTTTTGCCAAATGGCTTAGGTAAGTCCAAAAAAGTTTGTGTAATTGCTAGTGGTGATAAACAAAAAGAAGCGCGTGAAGCTGGAGCAGATGAAGTAGGTGGTGAAGAAATGGTAGCGCGTATTAAAGAAGGATGGCTGGGTTTTGATGCTGTTATTGCTACACCTGATATGATGAAAGTGGTTGGTACTTTAGGTAAAATCTTAGGCCCACGCGGTCTAATGCCAAATCCAAAAACAGGTACAGTGACTTTTGAAGTGACTAAGGCAATTACCGAAACTAAAGCTGGTAAAGTAGAATTTCGCGTAGATAAAACAGGCGTGATTCATGCTCCTGTAGGTAAAGTTTCTTTTAGCGAAATCAAAATTTTTGAAAATGCAAAAGTTCTGGTAGATGCTGTATTAAAAGCCAAGCCACAAACTAGTAAAGGCCGCTATGTTAGAGGCGTTTATGTTGGTGCTACGATGGGGCCAGGCATAAAAATTGATTCATCTGCGCTATAGTTGGCAAAATTTAGGAGATATCTATGGATAAAAAAAGTAAACAAGAAGAATTAGAAGCACTAAAAGCTGATTTTGAAAAATCTAATCACGCTTTTCTTGTGGATTTTCAAGGCTTAAATGTTGCTAACGATACAATTTTACGTAGTGAAATGCGTAAAAACAATGTTAAGTATAAAGTTGTCAAAAATACTTTAGCGCAAAGAGCTAGTGATGGAACACCTCTACAGCCTTTACACAAAGACTTTACAGGGCCAACAGCAGTAGCAATTTTTGATGACCCAGTAACACTGGCAAAGCTTGTTTCAAAATTTGCTAAGGACTACGCTCAATTTAAGTTTAAGTCTGGCATTGTAGAAGGGCGAGTTATTAGTGCAACTGATTTAGAAGCATTAGTAAATATGCCTTCTAAAGAACAACTGCTTTCCAAGATTATGTTTTTAATTAATTCTGGAGCACAACGGCTTGCTACAGCAACCTCTGGTGTTGCTCGTAATTTGACTGTTGTTATGGGCCAGATTTGCGATCAAAAAAAGGAATCTGAATAAAATTAAACTAAAATATGTCCGGGGCTGCTCTTAAGGAGCTGTATGTCCGGTTTTAAGGAGGATTTTTTACTCATGTCAGAGAAATTACAAGGCATT
>JAHFUF010000744.1 GCA_023265235.1 Blastocatellia bacterium | reverse complement strand
TTTCCTAGTCTTAGTTATACTTGGGGAGTCTGCCGTAGTGGAAGCTTTAATCATTGGCTCATTACCAAAAGCATGTTTTTGGAAAGTACCAGACTGATAAAATTCTAATAATTGGTCGTCTTCTTCTTTAGTAGGAAGCACTTCTTTTGTTTTTGGTGTAGCGTTTAAAACCTCTGCTACTGCTTCTTGTAGTACATTTTCTGGTAAGCTGTTAAACCTTGATTCTGTCTTAAGGTATAAAGCCGGGGCGGGTTCTTCTTGAGGTTGTAGTACGCTAGGCAAACAGACTTTTGTGTAATTAGCAACATCATAGCCACTACGAATACCTGCGCTAGTAAGAATTACTTCACCTTCATTATCTGTTAAAATAATGTGACCAGCCGCCGCAGTACCGAGCACTAACAATAACAAAATGGTTTGCTGTAACCCAAACGGCTCATTGCAAAGTAGCCTTTCTATATCTGTACGATTGATAGTTTGCGCATAAGAACGCTCTAAGGCACTAAGAATTTTACCTAAAGGGGAAGTTTTAGGTATATCTGAAAGTAGGGCAAACTCAAAATTTTCTCCTACTAAACTCACAATATGTAAGGGTAGGGCAAATTGGCCTAAATATTTTTTTAACTCTGGTCGTGACCACTCTGGTTGATAGAAAAAGCCTCTTGCTAATACTTTTAAAGCCCTTTCATTAAGTAATTCGCCTAGGTTTGGATGCTGAGAGAGCTTGTTTTTTAGAATTGGATCAAGCATTAGCCCAAGTAGGGTTGACAAGCGTTTTTCTTGGTGAGAAAAAGTTTGTGCAGTATTTTGTTGAGCATTGCCTAAAGATCCTTGTTCTAAATAACAGCGTGAAAAAATTTTGGCTGCTTGAGAAGTTAAATAACCGTCCTCTGCTTGGAGTTCTTCTGGGCTAAGCAGGTTATGTCCTTGTTGACGAATAACCAACAAACGTTTTAATAGTAGTAATTCATCAGGTTCTAAGGCGGTAGGGTACCAATAACGGACTACTAAGCTTTCTGGTACTTCTGTACGATATTGGTCTAAAGAAGAGGGCGAGACCAAGGTTAATTGCCATTCTAGGTTTCTTTGTTTGCTATTATTACTAGATATTTCTGTTGAGCCACCAAGCTTTAGAATACCTCTACGCGCAGTTCCTCGCCAAATTAGCTCAATTTCTGCACGTCGTTGAAAAGTGTTGTCATTAGCTGAAAAAACTAGGGGCCAATCCTTAAAGTTTTCCCTACCACTATCTATTAAGACTTCTATTAATCTACTATCATCGTCCTCTATTGTTTTAGTAGCTTCTTCTATTGGATCAACAACACTCGCCTCAGCTAAACATAATTGAAACCTTTTTTCCCCATCTACTACAGAAATAACCATTTTTTCGCTAGCTGCTGTAGCCATAAAATCCATAATAGTTTTCATTGATTGACGAAAGAGTGCTGGAGGGCTGTCATCAAAAAGCATCACACTGTCAGCTATTTCTAAAGCAGTAAATGACTTTTCTCCTAGAGAAAGTAGTGTAATTGCTCTTAATAGAAACTTTCCATGAAATTGTTGTGTAGAAGGCAAGGCTTTAACAAAATTATCTAACAAATAATCATAGGTATTAAATAAGTAAGATAGTGCTGTGTTACGTCGTAAATCATACTCAAATGTATCAAAAACTTCTACTAAACTAATTAGATTAAACCCGCGTCGCATAATAGCGCGAGGAGCAACTGTATAGAAAAAGCTTAGCAAGGAAAATGTACGGGCATAGGTACGCACTGCTGGGGCCAGTTCTATTACTTGTGGGTGAAGTGGAAAAGCCTGTAAAAATTCCTGATGGCTCCATTGAAAATGAGCGACCTTACGACGTAGTTCATCATAAAGATTATCCAATGCGCGTTTTTGCTCAGGTTTTTTAGGGCAAATAAACTGATCTAATACAAGTGCTAAGTTATTTGCAGGAACAATTTCTTTTGCTGATATAATTTGGTTAGCAGAAAAAGCTTTGGCTAGTACCTCTGCTAGATCTTGGTCAAGAGTAATAAAGAGTTGATAACGCTGATCTTCAGCATTAGCCGCTAGACTAACCAACCATTGTAAACATTCCTCACGTTTGGAACGACGAAGTAATAATGAGAGGCCATCAATAAAAACAAAAACATTTTTTCCTGTAGAACAAGCAGCTTCAATTTGAGCATTACCACGAGTTGAAAGTAAACTAACATCTGTTTGCTCACTATCACAGTTCATTGTCACCATGGTTTGGGAGCGGGGTTTTTTATCAATAGTTTTTTCTAAGATTTTACGAGCAAAAGGGTGGGTAACTTTTTGAATTAGGTCTGGTTGAGTAATGATTGCTCTTAAAAAAGCAAGAAGATGGCTTTTACCAACGCCACGCACACCACTAATAATAGCGATTGAACCAGTGCGAGCTTGCTCAACAAGTAGTGCTAGAGTAGCGGCGGCTGGTTCTGTACATTGATAAGAGTTGACCACTTGTTCATTGGTGGCTGAATCAAGTCTGGTAGTCTGATCAATATTATGAATTGTAATAAAAGACTTTATTGGTTGTGACGACATAATTAGACTAGAGCGACCCCAAGCATTATTTTATCGGATTTTGGCTTAAGAGGACACAGAGATTTTGCAGAAAAATTAGAAAGTTTAATTAATTTTACCTTAAGTTTTTGTTAAATAGATATTTAGTAGAAAGTTTTAAAATTTGTTTAACAGTTTTAGTCCTAAGAAAACTTAAGAAATAAATTACTTAAAACTATTTTTACCCTCTTTTGCCTATCTGTTAGAAAAATGAGGGAGACAGATATGACCAACAGTTTATTTAGAAAAAATCTTAAAAAATGTAATATAGTGTAACGGTCAAATAGGTAGGTGGCACCTTGACATGTAAGCAAGCCAAGTAAAAGCTTTTGTTAAGCAAAACGAAAGCAGACTTGGAGTGCGAAAAATGAAAGTGCCAACCCAAATAATA
>JAHFUF010000743.1 GCA_023265235.1 Blastocatellia bacterium | reverse complement strand
ATTGCAGGTTCAACTAGTTTGATAAATGTATCAATCTGTTCGTCTAGTTTATCAAACAATCGTCCCGCATAATCCATCATGCCCTCTTCTATACTGCCAGTTTCTTCAGCGTTTTTGACTCTGTAAACCAATTCGCCGTTAAAAGCAAAACAAGAATTCTCTAAGGCTTTAGCCAGTTCTAAGCCTTCTGTTCTAATAAAATTTGTCGCTTTTTCAAAACCTTCGCCAATCTCTTTGTTAGGACAGGTTTTAGCCATTAGACCCAAACAATCCACAACTGGCAACCCGGCTGAATATAGCACTCCTAATAGCATAAAGCTTTCTGCTATATACATATTAATGAATAACTTATCTACAAACTTGATTCTTATTTTATAATGATCCCAAACTTTTTTCAGTTGAAAATCCCAAAGTATTTTAACTAGAACAATAAATCCTATTACAACAAAAGGGATAAGATAATAATTAGCCTGGAGATATTCTCCTATGTCAAAGAGACTGCGACTAAGAAAGTTCATAGAATTATAGACTTGCAAAGCTACAAATACGTCTTTAATAGCAGGTAGAACCGTGAAGCTAAAAATACTTATTGTAATTATTAGTGCTAGCACAATTATTGCTGGGTATATCATTCCTGCAACAAATTTGCGTCTGGCCTTATCAGTGCACTTAAGTAAGCTTATCAGTAGGTCAAGTAGTCCTGGCTCAATATCTCCTAGGTTAGTTTTCTTGCTAGTCCACTTTCCAGACCATTCACAGCTAGCTATTAAGGCTGTAATATACTTAGGGAATGCTGTAGGGAATTTACTCATAGACTCAGATAAAAGTTCGCCGTTACTTATCATTCTGCTATGTAGTAATTTAAACAGGCTAGCAATCTGTTTATGATGGAATTTTTCTCCAACATTACGTAACATTGCTTCTATATCAATACCCGCTCGTTGTTTATCACGAAGATCCTCAATTAACGCAATCATATTACTGCTTGAGATAATCATATCTCCACTACTAGGATCTCCACCTGCTAATCTTGTTCTTATGCCATTAATCCAAGCTCCAATCCAAACCCCAATATCCATAAAATTTCCTTTACCCCTTTACCTCTTCACCTTATTGTTTTAATAGTTCTTTGTATAAGCCTTTTGTTTTAATTCAATTATTAATTTATTAATTTACTGATTCAGTAAATTAGTAAATTAATCCCTTACTAATTTAGCTCATTGTTAACGCTATCAGAGTCATACTCAAAACTAACCCCCTCTTTTTGTGCATTAGGATAACCAGTCTGTTTAATTAGCTCACCTAACGTAACCTCACCCATTAAAACTCTAACCAACCCATTTAAGAAAAGACTTCTAAGTCCTTCTTTAATAACTTGTTTACGTATTTGATATGCAGGAGAATTTTTAAGGATTAGATCTTTAGTTTTTTCTGAAAATGTTAGTATTTCAAATATACCAATGCGTCCATAAAACCCTGTACCATTACAGTAAGGACACTCCCTTCCATCAAGCAACTTTCCTGTAGCGCGAGTAAACTGAACCTCAGCTTTCCAACCAGTTTTTGCAATATAACTATCTAGGTTGACTATATTAGGGATTTTGCTATCTATTTCATGTACGCATTTAGTGCATATTTTTTTAACTAACTTTTGAGAAATTACACAACGCAATGAATCAGAAACTTTGCTCGTGTCTTTTGTTAGGCTTACCATGCGCTCAATTGCTTTTGTAGAGTCAGTAGTGTGAAATGTAGTAAATGTAATGTGTCCAACCGAAGCGGCTTCTAATACTAGGTTTGCGCTCTCAGCATCGCGTGTTTCGCCAACTCCTAAAATATCAGGATTATGACGAAGTGCTGCCCGAAGAAAATGACCATAGCCTGTTTCTTTATTGCTGCTATCCACTTGAATCTGAAGCACATCAGGTAAAACTTGTTCGATAGGGTCTTCAAGTAGAATAATTTTTTTGTCAGGGTGCAATTGTTTTAGTTTATTTATTAGTGCTATTAAAGTAGTATTTTTACCGCAATTAACTTTACCGCAAATTATTACTAGTCCGTCGGTAGCATAAAAAACATTTTCATTTAATAGTTTTTCATCGCTAGTAAAAAAGCCGATATTTTCAATAGTAAAATTATTCTCATGTTGAGACTGAAATCTAATTGACATAGATGCTATCCTCTTTTTTCCAGTTGGGATTAAGTTGACTCGCATTTCTATTTTTGGGCTACGAGTACCATATATAAGCCTTCCTGTTATATAACCAGTCATCTGACTTCTATTTTTTCCTGTGTCAAGTTCAGCTAAAGTTTTTAACACAACGATTAGTTTTTGATAGGTTTCTATAGACATACGCTCGCGTTTAATCACTACGATAGAATTATCAATACGTGTTTTTACTAAAAGCTCTGTAATCTCAGTACCATCGGGTTTTGGGATGATATTTAGGTCAATATCACAATCTGTTCCCCTCCTCATATGCACTTCACAGAATAACCTCACAAGAATTTCTTCGAATGGGCTATGTTCTTTTGCAACTTTTATGTCAAAAACCATCCCTGTTGGAGTTTCAACCTCGGCATCCATCTGTTGGATTATCTGGCTATGTCTCTCAGCAAGCCGTTCTTGTTCAGCTACTAGTAGGCTTGAATTTATAGTTGAGTAAACATAATCAATTGTCTCTATTAGCGATTCTTCATTAGTAGAAACAAAACGTAATTGATAATTAAGTCCTTTACTCACTAGCTGACTAACGATTTGCTCCTCACACATTTGTCTGAGTATCTCATCACAATAGAGTATTGATAGCGTTGATATTGATGGCGATTGAGCTAATGTTGAGCTAGTCGAGTTGTCTGTAACTAGTTTGACTTCTATTACTTCTACCACCTCTAATGGCAAGACCTTATATTGTTTAGCTATAGTAGGACTAATTAAGCTAAGTAGTTCATCTGGTACTGAAAAGGCTTTACTTAACAGCGCGT
>JAHFUF010000742.1 GCA_023265235.1 Blastocatellia bacterium | reverse complement strand
GTTTACTAATTTTTACTTTCTTGCTTTTTATTTTTGGTTCTATAACATCGAGCCTACCGCCTTCTTTTGCCTTTTTGCCGTTAAACTGTTAACTACTTTTTGTCATTTATGAAACTTGCCATAAAATACAAATAAAGTTTTAATAAAAGAAATTACTCCTAATAAACAAACCCAACCAGAACAAGCAATAGAAGCAGATAAAGCCAACAAAAAAGCTAAATGTGGTCGTCCAACAGCAAAATCTGCCCAACCCAGTCGTTCTTGTTGTCTTAAATAAATCGCTTTGGCTGAATAAAAGCCATTATAAAACTCTAGCGCGTTACCATAAATTGCCCAGTTATGCCAAAACCAATAAAATGGGGCGCATAGGCTAATTAAAAGCCACAAAGCAGACAGCTTTAGCCTATTTTGCCAACCTCCTTGAGTAATTATTAAGGCTGTGACAAATCCTGAGGGTAATATCGCCCAAGCTTCGTAGCGAGTCAGCATTGCTAAACAACTCATTAACGCTGACAAAACCAAATATATGGTAGAGTTATCAGATGCGTGTTTTAGCAAGAAAAACACTGCCCCTACAAAAGTAGCTAAAAAAAGCATCTCTGTCATAGGAGTAGACTGTAAATAAAGAATACTAGGATTAAGCGCAAAAATTAAAGCGGCTAAAGTGCCTGAAATTAAAGATTTTTTTGTTTCTTTCTTAAAACATAAGCCACCAAAAATGGCTCCTATTTCAAAAAGAAATTGTACACAAACCACATAACAAAGCATTGAGAGTAAACTACCAGCAAGCCCTGTTTGCCATAAATAATTATTCCAAACCAAAGGTAAAACCAGCAAATGTGGCAAAGGCAACCAAGGTGAACCTAATTGAACATAATGTTGCCATAAACCAGCATCACTTAAGTCAACTACCTTACGAGCAATATTAAGGTGTGCAACTCCATCACCATAAAGGTTTGTTATCCCTAGATGAAAAAAATAACAACAACTTGTAACACTAAGTAGGCAAGATAAAATAAACAAGCATGTTCTTATTTTGTTGATAGAATAGGAGTTAATAGACATTTAATGAAGGGTAATTATTGATTTACTCTACAAATCTAAACATTTTTTTCTTCTATAGTTAAGCCATCATTAACAGGAGGTTTTTCTTTTTTCTTTCTTCTCATTAATTCGCGTAAACGTCTTTTTTCACGAACTTCAACACGATCTCGTACCTTTCCATAAAACTTACGAAAATACTCATACATCGAATACAAAGAAGAAAACACTACAATCCATAGCATCCCCTGACCTGCTGCATAACAAAGCAAGCGAAACTGTTCAATAGTAAGGTCTTTTGTCTTTACAACACCTGCTAAAACTTGTGTCCAACTTACATTATCAGATGGAGGCGCACCATTTACACTACCCAAGATTAGTAAAGTAATAGCCACTACTTGAGTAGCCATTTTTAGTTTACCCATTTTTGAAGCAGCAATGGTAAAGCCTTCAGCAGAAGCGATGGAACGCAAGCCAGAAACAGCAAATTCCCTAGCAATAATAATTACTACAGCCCAAGCAGGAGCAACATGAGTTTCTACCAAGGAAATAAAAGCAGCAGAAATTAATAATTTATCTGCAATAGGATCAAGTAAAGTTCCAAGGGTAGTAACTTCACCACGTCGGCGAGCTAAAAACCCGTCTAGTAAGTCTGTTAAAGCTGCGGCTAAAAAAAGTGAGACTCCCAAAATCTGTTGAGGGACACCAAATTTGCTTGCAACATTGGTTAACAAAACTACAACTAGTATTGGGACTAAAAATATTCGACTGATGGTCAGCGTGTTTGGGAGATTCAAGCTGTCCTGCCTATAGAATAACTATTTGAATAAAATTTTGAATAAAATTTTATCAAAAAAACCTTGTACTTCCAATGCTCTATAATCCAAATAATAACAACCAGGCTACTTAGTTAAGGCGATAACGTTGAACAATACTACTAATATTACTAGCTAGTGAGCTTAGGCTACGTGCTGTTTCCTTTTGCTGTTTAGCACTAACCACAGATTCACTAACTCCTTGATTAATATATTTCATTGCTTGGGCAATTTGTTCAATTCCTATAACTTGTTGGTTAGTAGAAGAAGCAATTTGTCTAGCAGCATTAGAAGATTCTACTATAACTTCGTGTAAGCTCTTTATATTATCACCAATACGATAGACTTGTTCCACGCCAGTTTCGACTTTTTTACTGCCTTCCTCTGTTACTAGGACGGTTGTGTTAGCAGCTTTTTGGATTTCTGTAAGAATAGAACGAACTTGAGTAGTTGCTTTTTTAGAACGAGCCGCCAAGTTCTTAACCTCTACTGCGACTACACCAAAGCCCTTACCAGCTTCACCTGCCCTAGTAGCCTCTATCGCAGCATTTACTGCTAGTAAGTTTGATTGCTCAGCAATTTCATTTACTGACGAAGTAATTTCACCGATTTGAATAGTCTTTTCGCTTAGGTCAAGAATGTTTTCAGCAATATTTTCTACTTGATCCTTAATCTTATTCATTGACCCTATTACTTTGTCTAATTCTTGTTGACCAGATTTAGAAATATCTAAAGAATGTTCAGTAACTTGTACAACTTCTTTTGCTCTAGAACTAGATTGTTCAACAATAGCTCTAATTTCATCTAATGTAGTAGTAATTTCTTGAATTGAGCTTGCTTGCTCATTAATACTATTACTTTGTTGTGATGAAGTAGCAACAAGCTCTTCTGCCGCAGAACTAAGAGTTTGGACACCTACCATTAAATCTCTAACAATATAGCGTAAACTGTCTAGCATTTCCTTAAAAGCATTGCCAAAGGCATCTTGGGGAGATTGAGGAATAACTTGAATTTTTAACTCACCTTTTGAAATTGAATCTGCTACTTTAGCAACCCCTCTAAGAGTTTCTACCATATGTTCAAAAGCATTGCCAAAAGCATCTTGAGCAGATTGGGCCTTAACTTTGATATTT
>JAHFUF010000133.1 GCA_023265235.1 Blastocatellia bacterium | reverse complement strand
AAGTAAATTCTAAAGATAATCTTTATATAAGGTATAATTTTGGTGGTAGTACAAATAGTGCATTAGAACCTTTTGGTGGCTTAGTAGCTCAATCAAATAGTGGTGCTCAAAGACTAGACGACAATTCAATAGCAGTTACTAACACTTATCTAAATACATCACTAAATTTAGTTAATGAAACACGTTTTTTATATGGACGACGAAACCAAGAAATACTTTCAGTTGATTCTGGCCCACAGGTTAGAATAATTGCTCCTGAAGGACAAGTTACACTTGGACGTAGTACTTTTTTACCCCAAGCTAGACAACAACGTAATTACCAAATAGTTAATAACACTACTTTAACTCGTGGTCGTCAAACAATAAAATTTGGCATAGATTATATGTTTGCTGCCTTGCCAGACAAGAAAACCAATGTACCAATCTTTCCAGGTGGACTAGCATTTTTTGTCCCAATAAACTTTTCTGTGGCTTTAGGTATCCCTGGACTGCCTACCTTTACTGGAATTGAGGCGTTTGATCCTAGCCGACGTTCTCCAGCACAAAAGGCTTTTCTAGCCGTTGCAGCAGTACAGTTACCACAGCTAGTACCAGGGTTCCCTGTTCTACCGCTAGCTGATCTACCCTTACCTGGTGCTTACTTACAAGGGTTTGGTGATACGTCTTTAGAAGCCCCTCAAAAACTTTTTTCATTCTTTGTACAAGATGAAGTTAAGCTACGCCCCAACTTACTAATAAAAGCAGGCTTAAGATATGATTTAGTTCGTGTTAGATTCCAACCTAATAATAGTGGTAATGTTAGCCCAAGAATCGGCTTTAGCTATCGTCCTACTGCTTTACCTAGAATGAATATTCGCGCTTCTTATGGAGTATTCTTTGCTAGTGTTCAAGTTTCTGGTGCAGCATTTGCCGTACAAACTACCACAGGTACAAATCCTCCAGCTTTATCAATACCAAGCAATTTTTTTCCACTCTCTATTTTGCCTTTTATCCGTCCTAGTAGAAATTTCCCAGACTCTAATACTGTTCCTGCTGGTCTACCTGCACTACCACAACTTTCACTATCATTCAAATACCAAAATGATTTACGTAATAGCTATACAGAGCAAGCAAGTGTTGGAGTAGATTATTTACTTGGGCAAAATACAGCTATTTCTGCTGGCTATCAATATGTTAGAGGTATTAAGCTTTTTTCTGTACGAAATATCAATCCAATAGTAAATCCAACTTCTGGCAATCCAACAATAAATGCGCTAACAGGACGTGTTGATAATACTAAAGGAGACTTATTTGAGTTTGAGTCGGCTTTTGATAGCTATTTCCACTCCCTAACTATATCGATTAATCGTCGTTTTACTCGCCGTTTTGGAGTCCTAGCTAGTTATACTTTTTCCAAGGGTATTGATAACTTTATTGATGTACGAACGGATTTACAAGAAACTGTAGACCCGCTTAACCCACGTCAAGAAAGAGGACTCTCGCTTCAAGATGTCCGCAGTCGTTTTGTTTTATCAGGAGTGGTTGATGTTGGTTATGGAAAAAACCCATTATTTACTGGCTACCAACTCTCTACAATTATTAACCTCAACTCTGGTAGACCTTATAATTTGTTAGCTGGCGTTGACCTAAATCGCAATAATGATAACCCTGTAGGAGATCGTCCTTTAATTGGTAACACTCCTATTGCACGTAATGCTGGACTGACTCCAGGATTTGCCAATATTGACCTACGTTTAACTCGTACAATTCCTTATAAAGAAAAATATAAGTTTCAAGGCTTTGTGGAAATTTTCAACCTGTTTAATCGTGTTAATATTAATGATGTATCACGAATCTTCCCACCTGATGCTCAAGGTAATTTCCTATTACCTCCTAAAGATGGTGGTCGTTTTACTGCAACTCCACAACAGTTTGTTTCCGCTTTTTCTCCTCGTCAAATCCAACTAGGGTTTCGTTTTAGCTTCTAAAATTTATTTTGGAGAGTTTTGGTTTAGAAAGTTTTGGAGAGAATAACTTTTAATAGTTGTTCTCTCCAAATAACTAACAAGGTTTTAAGTATTTTAAAAACAAAAATTGGTTGAACCACTTTACCGTTAGCAATATACTAACCAAAGAAAAAACTAACAGATATAGATTTTCTTATTTACACATTTTTTCTATAATCTCTATAACTTGACTTTCTTTACAATAATTCAACTATTCAATTATAGTAACTAACAAAACAGTCGAAAAGCTACGTATTAAAAACCAGGTGAATTGTATTTTAATAAAATTTCTGTTCTTTTATAAAATTATAAAAAATAAGCCCTTAGCCATATTTTGTTAAGTTTGTTTAGCCCTATTTTATTTTTAGGAGGAAATAATGTATCAAGCAATGCGAGTACTACTTTCTAGTCTTACTTTGCTGTTAGTTACCTTGGGTTTTGGCTTCCACATGCTGGTAATGGCCCAAGGTGGTGCAACTAGCTCTAGCCTTGCTGGCAATGTAATGGATGAGCAAGGTGGTGTTATTGCTGGAGTAACAGTAAAAGCTAGAAACGTTGAAACTAATTTACTTCGTGAAGTTACTACTAGTGAAGACGGCAGCTATTTACTTACACAACTATCCCCAGGAACATATGAAATAACTGCTGCAGCTGATGGGTTTACTACCCAAAGTTCAAAGCTAGAATTAACTTTAGGAACAAATCTAAAACTAGATTTTAGTATGACAATCGGTAGCACTTCAGATATCATAGAAGTAACTACAAATACAGTAATCGAAGAAGCTAAGACAGAAAATAGCACTAATATTGATACTCAACGTATTCAAAGTTTGCCTATTAACAAGCGTAGCTTTTTGGATTTTTCTTTAACTTCTCCCCGTGTAACTGCTGACCGTGTACCAGCACAAGGTGCTGCTGCTACCTCAGGACTCTCTTTTAATGGTCAAAATGGTCGTGTTAATAATATTACCATTGATGGTTTAGACAATAATGACCTTGGTACAGGATCAGTGCGTTCTACTTTTAGTCAAGACGCAATCCAAGAATTCCAAGTAGTCTCTGACAGCTACTCCGCAGAATTTGGTCGTGCTTTAGGTGGAGTAGTAAATATTGTAACTAAAGGCGGTGGTAATGATATTCATGGTAATATATTTGGGTTAATTCGTAATGATGGCATTAGTGCTAGAGACGTATTTTCACCTTTTGAACCAGAATACAAACAATACCAGTTTGGCTCTTTTTTAAGTGGCGCAATTAAGAAAGACAAAGCTTTTTATTTCTTGTCTTTTGAAAGATTAAGTATTGCTCAAAATAACTTTGTTACTGTTTCAGATGCTTCTATTAAAGCACTTAATAGAAACGGGTTTTCTAGTGATCGTAACGGGCCAGTACCTTTTTCTATCGGTAACACTACAGTATTAGCTCGCTCAGATGTAAGAGTAAACGATCGTGATAATCTTTGGGTACGTTACAATTTTGGTGGTAACTATAGTGGTTCTTTTGAACCATTTGGAGCATTACTAACTGAGAGTGCTGCTAGCCTTCAACGTTTAGATGATAACACTATTGCTGCTAGTAACACTTATGTTGGTACTAAATTAGGTTTGGTAAATGAAACTCGTTTTATCTATACCAAACGTAACCAAGCAGTTGATCCTTTTAATCAAGGCCCTCAAGTGCGTATAGTTGCACCAGAAGGACTCGTCCAAGCTGGTCGTAGCACTTTCTCTCCTCAACCTCGTGACCTACGGGTTTATCAATTTGTCAACACCACAACAATTACCAAAGGAATTTACACTGGTAAATTTGGTTTTGATATTAACTACACCAATACCCCAAATCTTAAAACCTCTGTACCTGTGTTTGGCGGTGGTTTTGGGTTATTTAACCCAATAGACTTTTCTGCTTTAACAGGTATTCCTGGACTACCTGTTTTTAACGGTCTACAAGCATTTGACCCTGGTTCTCGTACTCCAGCACAACAAGCTTTCTTACAAATTGCTTCTGCTCAATTACCAGTACTTGTTCCTGGTTTTCCAGTATTACCTCTAACCCAACTTTCTTTACCAACAGCTTATATTCAAGGGTTTGGTGAACCACGTATTGGAGTTGACACTACTCAACTTAGCTTCTTTGCACAAAACGATTTCAAACTTAAACCTAATTTAACCTTAAAATTAGGTGCTCGTTATGACCGTAACACTACTCGTTTTGTACCAGAAAATAGTGGCAATGTTGCTCCTAGAATTGCTATTGCTTATCGTCCAGAAAAATTACCTAAATTAAGCATTCGTGCTTCTTATGGAGTGTTTTTTGCTGCATCAATAACAGGAATTTCATTTGTAGTTGGTCGTAGTGTAACAAACCAACTTAGACAATTAGTTGTCCCTTTCCCATTCTCTATTATTCCTTTTACTCTACCAGCTAAAAGTTTCCCAGAATCAGTAAACATCCCTCCTGGTGTGACTTTTACCCCACAACTTAGCCAAAGATTTGCTTATGCTAAGGATGTACCAAATAGTTACACTCAACAAGCTAGCCTAGGGTTTGATTATATCCTTGGAAACAACACAGTGGTTTCTGTTGGTTACAATTATGTAAGAGGAATAAAACTTCTCTCTCAAAGAGATATTAATCCTATTGTACGTCCAGTAGCTAATCCTATAAACAGTGCTCTTCTAGGACGTGTTGACCCAACTAATGGGACTCTTTTTGAATTCTCATCATCATTTGATAGCTATTTCCATGGTTTTACATTGTCAGTTAATAGAAGACTTGCTAACAATTTTTCTGTTTTTGCTAACTACACTTTCTCTAAATCTATTGATAACTTTATTGATATTCGTTCTGACTTAAGCGAAGTAAACAATTCACTTAATGCTCGTCAAGAACGTGGTTTGTCACTCCAAGATGTACGTAGTCGCTTTGTAGCCTCTGGAACAGTAGACTTTGGTTTTATTAAGAATCCTCTTACCAAAAATCTACAACTCTCTACTATTATGACCTTAAATGCTGGTCGTCCATATAATCTACTTGCTGGCCAAGACTTAAACCTTGATGGTGATCAACCTCCCGGAGATCGTCCTAATTCAATTGCTCGTAATGCTGGTGTCAGCCCAGGATTTGCTAATGTGGACTTAAGACTAACTCGTAATTTAGTATTTAAAGAGCGTTTCAAAGTTCAATTAGTAGGCGAAGTGTTTAACCTCTTTAACCGTGTAAATATCAGCGAAATTAACCGTATCTTCCCACCAAGTGCTGATGGTAGTTTCAATCTACCTAAGCAAGAGGGTGGTCGCTTTATTGCACCTAAAGAACGTTTCACTAATGCTTTTTCACCACGCCAATTTCAATTTGGTTTCCGCTTTAACTTCTAATAGTTAAACATTGATCTAAATAAAAAAGGGAGGAAAAATCCTCCCTTTTTTATTTGTTAAAACCAACATAGGTTGGTTCTGGTTCTAGCCAAATCTCAAACTTTTCTTTTACTGTTTTTTGAATTTCTTTTGCTAATAGGCAAACTTCATTGGCAGTTCCACCATTTTTATTGACTAATGCTAATGTATGCTTACTAGAAACTGCCACATTACCTTTTTGATAGCCTTTCTTAAACCCAGCCTTTTCAATTAACCAAGCTGCCGAGAGTTTAACTGTTCCTGTTGTAGTAGGAAATTGAGGGATTGCGTCACTAAAACCTTTTATGAGTAATTTTTCTTTTATTAACAATAACTTTTCCTCTTCAACAATTGGATTCATAAAAAATGATCCTACGCTCTTAGAATCAGGATCTAATGGATCTACTACCATTGCTTTACTACGTCGAATAGAGAGTACAGCATCACGAATATTTAGCAGGCTTGGAGTTAAAGAAAAATTTTCTAAAAGGTATTTTTGTAACTCTGGATAATGAATTATTGGCCTGAAATCTGGAGTTAAACAATAGGTGACTTTTAGGATTATATAGCGGTCTTTTGCCTCAGACTTAAAAAGGCTTTGACGGTAACTAAACTTACATTCCTCATTAGAAAAAGAAACTACTTTTCCTAGATACCTATCATATGCTTGAAGCCTAACTATAGTGTCTTTGACTTCTTGACCATAAGCCCCAACGTTTTGAATTGGAGTCGCACCAACCTTGCCAGGAATACCAGACAGGCCTTCTACGCCAGCCCAATTATTTTTTACTGAAAATGTAACAAAATCATCCCAAGTCTCTCCTGCTGCTACAGTTACAAGAATTTTACCATCCTGATAAAGATTTTCTATACCTAAGTTATTTACTTGCAGAACTAACCCAGAAAAACCACTATCAGCTATTAACAAATTGCTACCACCACCAAGTACAAAAAGAGGTAGCTTATGTTTTTTTGCCCAAACTACAGCATCAAAAATTGTTTGCTCATCATAAGCATTAACAAAATAACGAGCTAAGCCTCCTATGCCTAAAGTAGTAAAAGGGCTAAGCAAAACATTTTCTTGGAGTTTTTCCTCAAACATAGCTAAGTTCTGGTTCTACAGTAGCAAAATACTCGTTTATTTTGTCTGTTAACTCACTTACAGTATTTGAGTGAAAAATTTGATTACGAAAAGTCGCACCACCCGGTAAGCCACGAGTAAAATGACCACAAAGCTGTTTAACTTTTCCTAATGCAGACTTTTCTGTAGGCATCTCCTGTAGCATTACTGCTAAATAATCTACTAAAAAGATTCGTTTTTCTTCTATAGTAGGTTGATGAGGAGTAATTCCTTGCATAATTTCATCAATTTGGCGGAAAATCCAAGGGTTAGCCATTGCTCCACGCCCTATCATTACTCCATCAACATCAGTTTCTCTAAGTCTTTGTAGAGCTTGTTCTGCACTACAAACATCACCGCTACCAACTACAGGAATTTTTACAGCTTGCTTAACTTGAGCAATAACATTCCAATCAGCAAAACCGCTATAACCTTGCATACGAGTACGGCCATGAATAGCAACTTGCTCAATACCACAAGCTTCAGCCATTTTGCCTACTTCAACTGCATTGATAGAGTTTTCATCCCAACCAATACGGTATTTAAGCGTAAGAGGGATTTTTATTACCCTACGAGTTTCCTTAAGAATTTTTTCCATTTTAGGTAAATCTTTAAGTAAACTAGAGCCACCACCACTATTAACAACTTGTTTGGCTGGGCAACCACAATTAATATCAACAATATCTGCTCCTGCTGCTTCGGCAACTTCGGCTGCGGCTGCCATTCTATCGCTATTATGGCCAAAAAATTGAATAGATATTGGCTTTTCTTCTGGTTCAAAATACATTAATTTGTGTGACTTTAAGTTATTTCTAGTTAATCCTTCAACACTGATAAATTCAGTAACAATTAATCCAACTCCGCCACAACGTTTAATTAGCTTGCGAAAAGCTGAGTCTGTCACCCCTGCCATAGGAGCTAATACTAGATTAGGTTTGATTTTTACATTACCTACGTAATATTCTGTCTTCATAAAAATTACTACCTGAAAGCTTGATGAACTAAGAGAACCGCTAATTATAGCATTAAAATAAACTTGTGAAATTAAAGATAACTATACAATATATAGTAGGTCATAAAAAATGAACTACTATATATATTTTCTGGACACTCTTTTAGGGAACTGTCCAGTAGCCTCTTGTAACCTATTGATTTTATTAGTATGTAACAAAAATTTTATTTTTCTGTTACATAGTTTTTACTTGTTTGTCATAATAAAAAAAATAATAATGATGCCAACAAAAATAAACCTTTAACAATAACGTAGACAATAATTTACAAGGGGAGAAATTTATATTTAACCCCTATGAGGTAAACTTATGAACTGGTTAACAGACAATCCAATAGCCAATTTACATGGCTTTGATTTTCTAGCTTTTTACTTATCTACTGCGACTTTGACAATTATGATTTGCTGGTTAATGATACGAAATACTGATAAAAGCAATACACTCCAACCTTTACAAATACCACAAATACCTGATGCTTACGAAATTGCTTACCTGCGTGGCAAAGAAAATGAAGTGATTCGTCTAGCGATATTTAACCTAATTGATAAAGGATATTTACAATTAGGAGCAACTTATTTAGAACAAAAAGTACCACACCCTGATCCAACCTTGCTTTCAAATCTAGAAAAAAGTTTATTTGGTTGGATTTCTCAACAAACCACAACAGTAAAAGAAAACTCTGTTACTAAAACAATAGCAGGAGTTAAGCCTTCGCAACTCTTTAGCCAATTTGCTGCTACAACTGGCAGAGCAAAAACTTATTGTGAAGGCTACCAACGAATATTAGAAAAAAATCACTTGGTTACTTCTGAAAAAGTTAAACAAGTTGCTTGGGGCGTTGGGACATCAGGAGCATTAGTCCTAATTTGTCTTGCTGGCTACAAAGTAGCTGTTGCTAGCAGCCAAGGAAGACATAATGTTGGGTTTTTAATTTTGTTATCAATAATCTCACTAATAACCCTAATTATTGCTTGTGTACCTCCTCGTCTAAGCAGACGCGGAAAACTTTATCTAAAAGAATTACAAAAAGTATTTTCTAGTCTTGCTCAAAAAGAAAGACTAAACGTTACTTCTCCAAGCTATGATCCACAGGTTCCAGCAGTAGCAATGGCTATTTTTGGTGTAGGAATACTAGCAGGAACATCATTTGATTCTTTTGAACAAACTTTCCATCGTTCAGCTTCTAATGGTGGTAGTTGCGGGGGTGGTTGTGGTAGCAGTAGTTCTAGTAGTGGTAGCTGTGGTGGTGGTGGCAGTTGCGGGGGTGGCGGTTGTGGCGGTGGCGGCTGTGGTGGATAAATATAAACCGTTTATTTCAATAAACTTCCTAGAATGATCTGGAATAATTATGAATCTAGCCAATCTGCCAATATTAGGTGCTGGAATAGGGTTTCGCGATGAATTTACGTCTGAGCTTTTTCTTAATCGTGATAAAGTCGATTTCTTAGAGATTATTTCTGATCATTATATTGACCCTGATCCATATAAAAAAGAGGAATTAGAGTTACTTAAAAACCATTTCACCCTAATTCCTCACGGTATAAACCTTTCCCTAGGCAGTGCTGAAGGCTTAGACAAAGACTATGTTAAGAAACTAGCTAGGCTAATCAATTGGTTAAACTCGCCTTGGTGGAGTGAACATATTTGTTTTACTCAAGCTGGTGGCATAGATATAGGCCATCTCGCGCCACTCCCATTTACTTGGGAGGCAATTGATGTGGTTGTTAAAAATATCAAAGAGGTAAAACAGCTTATTTCAGCACCATTGATTATAGAAAATATTACTTATATGCTACAAATTCCTGGAGCAGAAATGAATGAAGCGGAATTTCTTTCAGAAATCCTAGAGCGCACAGACTCTGGAATGTTATTAGATATAACTAATCTTTATATTAATTCTGTTAATCACAAATTTGATATAGAGAATTTCTTGGCTCAAATACCTTTAGAACGTGTAGTTCAACTACATTTTGTTGGTGGACACTGGCAAAATGGAATGTTAATAGATAGCCATTCTCGCCCAACAAACAAAGAAGTTTGGCAGCTTATGGAAAGAGTTGCAGGGCTTACTAACCTAAAAGGCACCATATTAGAGCGTGACGAAAACCTACCTATCTTTACTGAGCTTGTAAAAGAGCTAACACAAGCCCGCACTACTGTCTTTAAGAACCCTAATAGCTCTA
>JAHFUF010000132.1 GCA_023265235.1 Blastocatellia bacterium | reverse complement strand
AAAACTCTATTTAATGGTCTTTACATACCATTCTAAAACAATGCCAAAAATGGCGGTTATGTCAAAAGTGGCAATCATAGCCTTGCCAAAAATGGCATAACTTGTTGCCTCTAAATAGTCTAAATTTCCTTAAAAAACGAGCTTATCTAATAATAACTACTGGATTACCAATGAGTTAAATATTTTATGGACAAATTAAAAAACTTTGGTCTTTGGTTTGCCTTGGTTTAGGACATACAGAACAAACAATTAAAACTTAAGGAGATAAAAGACTTATGAATACAGCAATCGCCAATTACCCAGCTTTAGAAACAGTAAGAGCTTCTCAATGGAAAACAAATGCAGTTGGTATTTTTGACCGTAGAGGAGAAAAAAGAATAGGCTTAAGCTTGAAAATGTATATTAGACGCACAATTAATAACATTGCTTATTTTAGACCTGTACAGACAATAGATGTTTCTTGGAATGGCGCGAAAATAATTTGTGATGTGCCTTTAGAAAAAGGAGCGGAGCTAGTATTCTCTGGGTTAGATGGAAGGTTTTCTGCCGTTGCTCAAGTTAGGAGTGTGGTTGCTCGTAAAGAAGGTGATTGGGCAATAGGGCTTGAGTTTATCAAAAAAACTGGTAAATGGGTGGTTATCAAATAGATAGACTAGCAGTGTTAATAAAACTTGTTGAACTGGCAAAAAGTGGTTAGTGAGAAGTTACTCATTAACCACTTTTAGTTTTTGGTAAAATATAAATTATTTTAACTGTTAGGTTATAATGGCTTTTGTACGAGGAAATATCTAGATATAATCCTTCCCAGAATAAGTCTTAGTCTCACAAAAATTTCTAAAACAATTTTACTTATTAATTATTAATACGGCGGTGACCATGAGCGGATACTTTGATGCTGCTTCAGCAGGGTTTTTCTTTCAAAATGAGGAAAATAAAAATAACGAATCTTCCTTACGTAGGTGGATTGAGAAGGTTTTTGGTGACCCAACAGTCTTAGCTCAACGTATTCCAGCAGAGCTTTTTAGTAGTGAACATTTAACTCCTCAACAGGAAGCAGCACTTTATTTAGATTGGCAAACACGAGATACAGAACTAGGTTACCGTTTAATCGATCGTCGTCGTGAAGAGTTAACACGTAGTAGTGAATCTTTTCGTAGCATACTAGCAAAAAAACGTAAGACAGTTACTTTTACTCGTACTCGGCTAGACGCGTTGAAAAAAATTAATGCTACAGAACTTAACCCATCTTTGAAGCATCCCCAACATATTTTTGCTCAACTAGAAACAGAAGTCAGAACAGTCCAAGAAGAACTACAAACCCTACGTTATCACTTGGCTTCAGTTGAGGCTTTAAATATTTTCTTAAAACCCGTGATAGGTGAGACAAGTAATGAGAGTCAATTTTTATCTGAGCAAAGAATGCGTCTTTTAGGACAAAGTTGGCGGGGATGGATGCGAGTACAAGCTTTTAAGCATCACTCGCCTAACTATCAATTTTCTTTGCCAATAAACCCTGATTTGCCTGCTCCACTACTTCCTGGATTTACTATAGTGGTTGATAACAATAACCCTTTAGGAACAGACTTGTTGATTAGTCAAGAAACTGCCCAGTATTTACACTATTCTTTGCAAGTAATTAAAACTCTTAGCCAAGAAGTTAGCACTGATTTTTTTAGTGGAGAACAAAAGGTGCAGGTTAACCCTTGGTCTGATTTAATGCTACTGTTACGTGCTATTGTGGAATTATTTTATTTTTGTTGGTTTGAAATTCCGTTGATGAGTAACAGCTTAATAGTTGATATTGATGCACCTAACAAGTTTTGGCATTATCAAATCCAAGAACAACAATGGCAACCAATAAATGTAGAGGCTTTTGAACGTAGGCTAAAACGAGAAGCTGCTACCTTAGCACACTTTATTGTTACCAATGCTAGCTTAGTTAATTGGCAAGCTCCAGAAAATATAAATGTATCTACTTTAGTAACAGAACAGTCACAACGAGGACTCCAACCTTATAGGAGTGTCGGTCTAGCTTGTTTAGAACTTAATCCTACAACCTACACACATAAATTTCAGTCAGGTTATAAATTAACTGGACAAATAATTGAACAAATAGTCAAAGCTGATGAAGGCTTAGCAAAAGCCTTTAATAGCCCTTTAGGAGGGGTTTTAGAAACTTTAACAGGTATGGCAATGCTTGACTCACAAGCTTTTGTTAATGCTACAACACCAATGCCAGAGTCTGAACAATTACGTAACTTGGCACAATTTTGGAGAGCGATGGGTAAGCGTCGCCCAACAGTTTTATTAGGTGAGCGTTATGCAAAGACTCTTAATAGTAAATTTAAAGAAGCTGGCGAACCCATACCAGAAAGAACTAGTCAACTTTCTATTCAGCTTTCTACTATGCTTTCTCGAACAGCAACGCTTTTAGGAGAACCTGCTAAAGCTGGAGTTCAAGACTTGTTAGCTAGGCTTGGGCTTGCTGACCAAATTCGTTTTGTGGAGTTAGTTAATTCTACTTGGAAGTTTATTCAGGAAACAACTACTAGCATTAATTCTATAGAAATGGGGACAGGCTTAGCAACAATTATTAACTCTTTACCAGCACGTCTAGCTGAGCATGAGGAAGCAATAGGAAAAAGGTTTTTCTCTAAGTGGGCAACTACTCAACAAGCTATTTGGCAAGTTCTAACCACTAGTGTTCCGATGACTTGGGATTTTTGGACAAAGCTTGCTGCAAACCAACCTTGGACAGCTAGTTTAACTCAATTACACCCAGAGGATGCTGTAGTAACATTATTAAGCCTATGTGCAGATGCAACTAGATTACTTGTGATACTGGAGTCTACTAGTCCTATTGCTACTGAGCGTTTAGCTACGGATGCAGAAAGTGCTGGTAATTTGGTTTTAGCAGCTTTTCAACGCCACCAAACTAGCCCAGCAGTAGTTGAATTAATTCGGTATTATTATGATACAGAAATCCCTCATGATGGATGGGTAGCTTTTACTAGCAGCCTAAAACTTTATCTACAACAACTCCAAGGTGACTTAAAGAAATTTGGTGCAGATCAGCAAGAAAAATTGCTTGCTAATATCCTCAAACAATTAGAAATAAATTACCCTACTACTGTTGTAACTCGAAAACATTTTAAGAAGTCTATTACTGTTAGCCCGCGTATTGCTGATTCAATGGTGCTAAAGTCTGCTGTGTTGGACGAAAAAGACTCTCAAGTAATAGAAACAATTTCTAGTGATTTAATAGGACAAGATAACCTAGATTCGTTGTTAGTCTTAAAACTAATTTCTGCTTTTCAAACTACAGGAGTGCGAGAGAATTTATATTTTCTAGCAGAAAATAAGGATTGCCTAAAAGAACGATTTCTTAGTAGTAGACACCGACGTATGTTTGTTAGTATGCCAAGTGTTACTAAAAGTATTTCTAGCTATTTGAGTAATTTAGGGTTGTTACAAAATCAAGCAGCACTTTCATCAGAAGTTGTTTTTCAATTAGAGGAATATTTAACACAAACAGAGGTTTTTCATAACTATGTAGAAAGTACTTTGGAAGAAGCTTCAGTTTTTCCTATAGAAGACTTAGCTGAGATACAAGCTTTAGAACCAAATACCCGTGCTAATCTAATCATTTTCCAAGTATTTAACCGTACTTTTGTTTTTTTAGTACGTGAACGTGTAGACCTAACTTTAGAAAGATTTCAAGAGTTTCTCAAAACCTTTGCTATTGGCCAACTAGCAGATTGGAAACCAGAATATTTACTTTTAGGAGCAATAGGACTACGCAAATACAATGATATATTTGTGATTGGTAGCCCAGAAATATGTGTAGATCCAATATTTATTGAATGTAACAAGAATATTTCTGAGCGGTTAATGATGACGTTTTTACGCAGTAAATATCGGTTAATACAATCTTTGCTAAAACGTGAATTGTCAGAAACACAGTTCCATCTACAAATTAGCTAAATTTAAATAATTAAGAATATTTTAGTAGGTAGCTTGCAAAGTAGATGTTCAGGGCTTTCGGAGTTTTGAAAATTAAACAGCCTTGTAGATGTTAGCTCGCGTTGCATCTAGCAAAGAGCTTTTGTTATATTCAAAGATTCTTTCCATATAATACTAAATATTAAAAAAGCTAATTTTACGATGACAGAAAAGTTTAAGGTTATTAGTAGCAATCGAGAAGCTTATCATAACTATTTTATTGATGAGACATTAGAAGCAGGTATTGTTTTAACTGGTACAGAAGTTAAATCCCTTCGTGATGGTCGAGTCAACTTAAAAGATTCTTATGTAATAGTTAAAGAAGGCGAAGCTTGGTTACTAAACGCACATATTAGTCCTTATAGCCATGGTAATAGAGAAAACCATGAACCTACTCGTACCCGTAAGCTTCTACTCCATAAACGTGAGATTCTCAAACTAGGAATGAAAATTAAGGAAAAAGGCTTAACCCTGGTAGCTACAAAGCTTTATTTTAAGCAAAGTCGTGTTAAGGTAGAGATTGGTATTGGTCGAGGTAAGAAGCTTTATGATAAGCGGGAAACAGAGAAACAACGCGTAGTAGATCGTGAAACACGAGCCATGCTTAAAGAACGTAATAAATAATAAATTTAATATATAGGGGCAGACTGTCTGCCGTTCTTAAAGAACGCATTTAGAATCAATAAGTTATAAAATAAATTCTAAGTTAATGAGTTTTAGGAGTAAAAATGGAAATTAAAGTTTTAACAGATAGCTTTTATCAGGTTAATACTGACGCATTAGTTGTAGCAATTTATGAAGATGAAGCATATCAGGAAGGTCTTGGTAAAGAATTAGATGAGGCTACAGGAGGCATAATTTCTTCGTTATTTGAACGTAAGGAGTTCCGAGGCAAAGCTAATGAGACAGCCTATATACACTTGGTACCAAGCTTAAAAGCTAGACGATTACTTTTAGTTGGAGTAGGCAAACAAGCAAAAGTTACTAGCCTACAACTAAGACAAGCGGCTGGTACAGTTGCTAGGTTTTTAAGAACCAAAAAGGTCAAAACCTTGGCTTTTCTTTTACGTGATGGAGTCGCAATAGAACAAGCAGGACAAGCTTTGGCTGAAGGGGCACTCTTAAGCACTTTTGATCCAGATACTTATAAAACTCGTGAACGTGATCGAAGTCAAATAGAAGAATTTTCTATTCTCTCTACTACACAAAATCAAGCAGATTTAGAAAAAGGAATAGCTGTAGGAAAAATTTTAGGAGATTCAACAAACTTTGCTCGCAATTTAGTTAATGAACCTAGTTCTAACCTGACCCCTAAAGATATGGCTAGTAAAGCAGAAGAAATTGCTAAAGAAGCTAATTTGACCATTGAGCTGCTAGACGAAGAAAAAATGAAAGAGCTAGGAATGGGGTCATTGCTTGGAGTATCGCGAGGTTCAGCCGAAGAAGCACGCTTAATTGTACTACGCTATGAACACCCTGAAGCCAAAGCAGAAGAGACTATTGCTTTAGTAGGTAAAGGAATTACTTTTGACTCAGGCGGTATTTCCATAAAACCTAGTGAGGGAATGGAAAAAATGAAGGGCGATATGGCTGGTGCAGCAGCCGTTATGGGTGCAATGCGAGCAATTGGACAGCTTAAACCTAAAGCAAGAGTTGTAGGTGTTATGGCTTGTGCTGAAAACATGCCTTCAGGAACAGCGATTAAACCAGGAGATGTTCTTACTTCAATGTCTGGTCAAACTATTGAAGTGGTAAACACTGATGCTGAAGGGCGTTTAGTGCTAGTAGATGCAATTACTTATACTCGTGAAAAATTAGCTGCAACTAAAATAATTGATCTTGCTACTTTAACTGGTGCTGTAGGTGTTGCTCTAGGGCCAGTCTACACCGCTATTTTGGGGACTTGTCAAGAATTGATTGATCAAGTTATTGCTACAGGCAACGAAGTAGGAGAACGTTATTGGCAGCTACCACTAGATGAAGAGTACGGTGAGCAATTGCGTAGTGATATTGCTGATCTAAAAAACAGTGGTGGTCGTCCAGCAGGTACAATAACAGGAGCCTATTTTATTAAGGAATTTACTGGCGACACACCTTGGGTACATCTTGATATCGCTAGTACTGCTACGTCTAATGAGAAGAAACCTTATTTAAGCAAAGGTGCTACGGGAGTAGGTGTAAGAACTTTGGTTGCTTGGGTAATGTCACAAAACTAGTAAACTAGTAAAAGCTAGTAATAAAGTAAGGGCGAACCTATGTGTTTTGCCCTTACTTTTTTTGCCATAAAGGATAATCAGTAGCAACAAGACGATTGATGACAAAAGCTTGAAGTGCTAGTAAAACTACAGCAAATTCAAGAATAAATAACCTGAAAGGCGATACTACAAGGCCAAGAGAAATTATTAAACAGGTTGCAGCAGCAGGAGGGTGAGGGGTTTTCAAAAGGATCATAAATAAGCCTGTTAATGCTAGTGATATTGCTGCTGCAATTATATATTGAAAATCGGCTGTTGGTACATTTGAGCTTAAGTTTGTTAAACCACAAATAGTAAGAGCGAAATAAGCAGAAAGAATGGCGATAGCAGTACCACAAATAGCATTTCTTGGGCTTGCACTTGGTAGGTTGGGGCTAAAGAAAAAAAGGAATGCAGTTGCTCCAAGTGAAGGAAATATAAAGGGGATTTTTAAAAACATCGAAATACTAGTAAGTATTCCTATTGTTATAAATCCGTTTACAAAAAAGAAAATTGCCCAAGTTATTGCTGCTGAAGGGCTTGTTGCAGCAGCTTTTTCTGGTGTCCACGCAACAAATATACCCTCTTTAGGTTTTCTTTTCCATATTGGATAATCTATAGATGCTAGCCGATTTATACCAATAGCTAGTAAAGCCAGTATCACTACTGCGCTTTCAAGTACAATAAGGGAAAATGGAGTTGATATTATTCCAAGTGAAACAATTAGTGCAGTTGCTCCACCAGGAGGATGTCCACATTTAAATACAATCATTAATGCCCCTGTTAGACCAAGAGAAAGTCCTACAGCCAAAATACGCGAAGTTTCTATGCCTGTTGTAGAAGCAGGAGGTGCATAAGCAAGACCAAATAATAATAGTGAAACATACCCGCAGATAACCCCTATTGCATGTCCGCAAATAGCATTTCTTGGGCTTGCACTTGGCAAAGATGGTGTAAAAAAGAAAAGAAAAGCAGTTGCTCCAAGTGAAGGGAATATAAATGGTACTTTTAGGGATTTAGATAGAGCTGCTAATAATCCAATGGTAATAAAACCGCTTATAAACATAAAGACTGCAAGGGTATAGTGTTCAGGTAATCGACTAATTAACTGTGCGATTTGCAATGATAGTGATAATTGAGTGGATTGTGTTGTTTGTAGTGATTGTGGTAATTCAGACAATTCAGATAGTTCAGGTAATTTTGGAGGCAATGTTTTTGTGATTTTATCTATTTGTGGTTGTTGGAGAAATTTTGTACCAAATTGGTTAAGTAATGCTGTCCCAACATTTTTTTTAAGATCTATTTCTTCTTCAGCAAATAAATCTATAGTTTGTGAATTGTTTGGTTTTGACATCAAGCCTCCAGGTTATTAAAAATATTTATGGATAATAATATATTTTCAATAATTTCTTTTTACTTTTGCTTACTTGTTTGTGTGGGTAGTTGATACTGGAAGAGGTTTAAGCTATTTTTGACAGAAAAGGCAAGCTTATTGACTATTTATAAGTTATTGAAAAATAAATTTGTTATTACACTTAAACTTATTTTTTAATATATTTGTTGCTTTTGTAATAGCGATAATAGCGATATAAGATCAACCCTATATCGCTATTATTATCAAAAACTAAGCTGCGGCTGCTTCGGGTCCCTGCATTGCTCGTTCATACATCCAATCCCAAAACGATGCACGTAGTGCCAACGCCTTACGCATTCCCTTTGCTAGCTCGCGGCGCGATTGAGGGGTTTGCGCATAGTGACGAGCAATATCAAGCAATGTAGCTTGATGATGATCATCTACTGCTGTGTGTAAAGGGAAAAATACAACATCTTTTGGATCAAGATCTGGCATACGTTCCAGAGCTTGAACAAAAGGTTTATACATATCACGAACAACACCTTCTGTACCAAGACCTAATGCTCCAATTGCTTCTGCTGGAGAGCCACCAAGGACACTAAGGAACATTTCTCGCCAACAAACGACTTCCATAGGATCTTCTTCAATAGCACTATCTGCCACACCAAGTGCACGTCTGAAACGTTGGAACAGTTTAGGGTGGGGGATACCAACAATCCATTCTGCTTTAATACCAAACCCAGCAAGTTCTTGAAGTTCTTCTTCACCATAATTGCCAGACTCTTCTGTTAGGTTTTCAAGCAATGCAGAACGATGTTGAGGCTGTTCGAGTCTGCTAATTACTGTTGTAAGATAACGTGGAAAATGAGCCGAATAACCAAAATATTGACGGCCAAAATCGGCAAGTGCCCAACGTAAATCTGGAACTGAATTATCAGCCAATGCTTGCAAATAGCGGTGTCTTACTGCTCGGTGGTTAATGGCTTCTTGTGAAAGATTGCTAAGAAAGGCTTCGACATCTTCTAAGCCTGCTGCAGTTCCCTCAAGGCGTGTGCGCATACGCAAGGAGACTGCGTTTATAAAGGAAACTAAAGCTTCAGGTTCATCAGCAAGTGTACGCATCAAATCTTGACGTTCAAGGACAAGAACCTTTGCAGGACCCACTGCCCGTACAGTGGCTGTTCTTGGTCGCCTATCTAGAAACGCAAATTCACCTACTATGTCTCCTGCATTGACATAAGCACAGTGTTTTTCCTTACTGATGACCTCCACTCTACCTTCTTCAATAAGAAAGAGTCTTTCATCGACCTCACCTTCACGAATAAATACTTCACCATCAGATAGTTCCCGCATTACGCCTATATCTCGGACACGTTTTATAATATTGTCAGAAAAAGTAGAAAGCCATGAGTTCATATAATATTCTCCTTATTAATTGAGTCTTCCTCACTCATAATGTCATTCTTTTTAGTTGAGTCTTTACTTATGGTGCCTAGGCGAGCTTGATGAGCCTCTTCTCCCATTACGGCAAATGTAAAGCCAAAATCAGTTATTGCAATGATGACAAGATCGCCATCACCTGTATTAGTCGTTTGATGAAATAACCAGCGTGGAACAAAAGCAACATCCCCTTTCTTTAAAGGAACACGCGTATCACCAATTAAGACATTGCCTTGTCCTTCAAGAACCACAAAAAGTGATTCGTGTGCGTGACGATGGCGTTCATTGTTACGTCCTGGTGGAATACGTAGAAGGCGCGGATCCATGGTCTGAATACCAGGAAAATCTAATCGCTCAACATTAAACTCAATGTTAAGCCTTTCATTATGGTTGGAATACATTGCTGTACCGCCAGAACTTGCAGAGCGAACACATTCTGAGGGCACTGCATTTTCAACAGGCGATACACGCGATGCCGCAACCTTAGCAAGGGAAATAAGTTCTTCTTTTATTGTAAATTCTTTCATAGATTTCCTTTGAGATCTAAAACAGCTATAGTCGACTGCTAAAACTGTTGTCAAATTTAGTCATTTATAATATAGAAAACTCAAAATCTATTTTTGATATTTGATATGGTAGTGAGTTAAAAGAGTTGATTAGAAAATGTAAAGATTATCAAAGTGTTAAAACATCATATCA
>JAHFUF010000131.1:1073-9752 GCA_023265235.1 Blastocatellia bacterium | reverse complement strand
GAGATAGGGGAGTTAATGAACTCTCTAGCGCGCTAAAACGACGTTTTAACACAGTTGTGCTTCCTGTACCAGAATCTGTTGATGAGGAAGCCGATATAGTCCAGCGTCGAGTAGAAAGCATTGGTAGGGCATTAGAACTACCTGTAGAAGCACCTGCATTAGAAGAAATTCGCCGTATTGTTACTATTTTTCGTGAATTACGAGATGGTAAAACCCTTGATGGTAAAACTAAAATCAAAAGCCCTAGTGGAACAATGAGTACAGCAGAAGCAATCTCTGTAGTAAATGGAGGCTTATCAATGGCAGCACATTTTGGTGATGGTTTAATGCGCTCTAATGATATTGCGGCAGGAATACTTGGCGCAGTAGTAAAGGATCCTATCCAAGATCAAGTTGTATGGTTAGAATACCTGGAAACAGTAGTAAAAGAGCGCGAAGGCTGGAAAGATTTATATCGTGCTTGTCGAGATATTTCATAAATTTTAATTATATTCCCTCAAGAAGGGAAAGAGACACAAGAGTAAAGAGGGCAGACACATAGGTCTGTACAGGAATCTTATGAACATACAACTAATCCGTGAACAATTTCCTTCTCTATCACTAAGATCTAGTGATCGTCCGACCGTATTTTTTGACAACGCTGCTGGTACACAAGTAGCACGTCAATGTATTGATCGACTTAATCAATATTTTCTTTATTTTAACGCTAATTCAGGAGGAGTTTTTGAAACTTCTCGATGTTCAGATGAGATAATAGAAACTTGTCGTCAAAGGGTAGCTGATTTTATTGGTGTAAAAGACCCTAAAGAAGTAGCCTTTGGGCCTAATATGACAACCTTAACACAAGCTTTTGCTCGTGCTTTTGGTCGTCTCTGTCATCCAGGAGATGAAATTATTACTACTTCTTTAGAACATGAAGCTAATATTTCTCCTTGGCTAGGACTTGCTAAAGAACGTGGCGTAAAAGTTCGTTTTGTAGATATAAACCTAGATGATATGACTATTAATCTAGATAGTTTACAAAAACAATTGTCCACACGTACTCGTCTAGTTGCGGTAGGTTATGCTTCTAACGCCTTTGGCACAGTTAACCCCATTGAGAAAGTAGCTAAACTTGCACATTCTGTTGGTGCGCTATGTTTTGTTGATGCAGTACATTACTCTCCACATGGCCTAATTGATGTGACTGAGCTTGGTTGTGATGTGTTAGTTTACTCTGTTTACAAGGCTTTTGGCCCACATGTAGGAGTAATTTGGGGACGGCGTAAAACGATGGAAGCACTTGACACTTTCCATTTACGTACAGTAAAAAACATTATTCCTGATAAATTTGAAGTCGGCACACAAAACCATGAAGGTATTGCTGGTGCTTTAGGCTCGCTAGAATATTTTGAGTCACTACCTAGTTTATTAGGACAAGAAGTTGTAGAAAATGCTACTTGCGCTGAGCGTTTACGTCTAGCAATGACTAGTATTCGAGAATATGAAAAAACTATCTCTAAAAAACTCCTAGAAGTATTTGCCAAACATTCGCATGTTAAGGTTTATGGTATTACTAACCCTGCTCGCTTAAATGAACGTGTACCAACTTTTGCGATTAATGTTAACAACCATTCTGCTAAAGAAGTAGCGACTAAATTGGCTACACTAGGGATAAATGTTTGGTCAGGAAACTATTACGCGCTTGAGCCAATGACTCGTTTAGGGCTTGAGGAAAAAGGCGGCGCAGTACGTATTAGTTTGGTGCATTACAATACATTTGAGGAAATTGATTTATTAGATCAAGCATTAGGTTCATTAAAGTAATTCTGTTAATTCTATGAAAAACAAACGGTTGTACAAATTTATCTTTTTATTATGTTTGTTATTACTAGCACCATTTTTTTCCCTTCCTTCATCAAGAGCCTGTGCCCCTGCTCCTCGTGTAGGAGGGAAGGTTACTATTTCTGATGAATCAGCAATCATAATTTGGAATAGTGCAACAAAAACTGAGCATTTTATTCGTAATGCGGTTTTTGACACGTCGGAAAAAGATTTTGGTTTTTTAGTTCCTACGCCGTCTACACCAAATTTGGCTGAAGTTGAAGTACCTATTTTTATTCGCCTACTACAAACAATCCAGCCTAAAATCCAGGAAAAAACAGAGAATGAATTTGATTTTTTTCTATTAAGTATGTTTTTTGGCTCTCGTTATGAAAAAGCGTTGACGACTGGAGCACGTCCGCTTGTTCGTATTGTAGACCAACAGCAGTACGGTAGTTATGACACTGTAATACTAGAAGCTGATGATGCTGACGCACTAGCAACCTGGCTTGAGTCGCGTGGTTATGCTAATAGCCCTTCACTATCAGAATGGTTAGCACCTTATATAGAAATGAAGTGGAAAATTACGGCTTTTCGCATTATTCAACCTGTAGAAGATGATCCTATTTATAAAAATACTTCACCAACTAGGTTTTTAACTACACCTATTCAAATGTCATTTACTACAGAGGAGCCATTTTTTCCTTATCGAGAGCCAAAAGAATTTCAGGAAATAGATAAAAATGCTAAGGCTGAGCGCAACCTACAGGTTTTCTTTTTTAGTGATAGTAAAGCAATAGGAACAATCAAAGATTCTGAAAAACCTTGGCCAGGAAAAGTAATTTGGTCAGGGAAAATAGATGACCCTACTAGCATACTAGGAGAGGGTGTTGCGTTAGACCAATTGCCTAAACCTCTTTGGTTAACAGCGTTTGAAGACAAATCTCTACCTAGACTTGGGACAAACGACTTGTTTTTTTCACCAGATAAAAATCAAGATCCTGTGTCTGCACCTCCTGTTATATCAACCCAAAAACGCCATATAGTCATTCCATTAGACTTAATAGTACCTATTTTAGGTATCCTAGCCTTTTGGTACTCTAAAAAACGCGTAAAGCTTGAGGCTTCAAAATAAATGCTAGAGCATTATCGCCAGGAATTCACTAATTTTAATATTAACTTAAACCGCACAAAATACTTGTATTTATCTGGTCAAAAGGTAACCTTTCCTACTATAGAAATATATGATCGTTACAGTGATCTTTTTTCCTTAGAAACAATAAATTCATTAAAAAAAGCCTTATCAGAAATTACTGAGTATTACCAAACAAGTCGTAAAGCTATTGCACAGCTAATTACTTTTGCTAGTGAACAGTATTTAAACTTAAAAGTAAAAAACCTAACTCAAGAAATTATAACTGCTGAAGATCGCTTACATATTGAATGGGCAGATCAAAAAATACCATTACGTAATGTAAACAGCTTACTAGTAAATGAACCTAATCCTCAAAAAAGAAAAGAAATTTACCGTAAAAGGCTTTCTGTGCTTAGCTCGCTAAATGATTTAAGAGCAGAACGTGTTGAAAAACTTCATGAATTTAGTAAAGAGCTTGGCTATGAAAATTATCTACAAATGTTTTCTAGGTTAAACCAAGTAGACTATATAGGGTTAGACTCTAAGTTACAGCGTTTTCTAGCAGATACAGAAAAGCTTTACACAATTAACTTAAAACGTTATCTTTCGGTTAACTTAAAGCTACCTTTAGAATTAGCAACTAGTGCAGATATTTTAGCTTTTACTAAAAGAGAAAACCCTTTTTTTCCAGCTAAATCAATAGTCCCAACATACCAAGAAACTTTACTTGGGCTAGGAATTCGTCCTAGTCAAAATAGTTTGTTTATAGACAAAGAAATGCGTTCAGGAAAACATTTTGGGACATTTTGTTTACCTATAAGTATTCCTGAGGAAATTAAAATAGTTTTTCAACCAAACGATGGAATAAAAGAATATGAGCTATTTTTCCAAGCAATAGGAAAATCTGAGCATTTTGCTTTTACCAATAAGAAATTACTTCCTGAGTTTAAATATTGTGGTGATAGTGGTTTAACAGAAAGTTATGGTTTTTTGTTTCGACATTTAACGAATAACCCTTTTTGGATTGAGCAAATGCTAGATGAGAAGGGGTCAAGTGAGCTTCAGACAGCAAACCTACTTACTAGGCTTTATTTAATACGTCGCTATATTGCTAAGCTAAATTATGAAATAGACCTACATAGTAAGGGCGTAGCGTCAGGAGCAAGTTTTTATTCGAGTCAAATTTCTAATGCCACTTTGTTTGAAACTGACTCAGCAGAATATCTAATTGATTATCTAGATAGTTTTTATGTAGCCAATTACTTAAGAGGGCTACTTTTTGAAGCTATATTTCGAGATTACTTAAAAACACATTTTGGGCATAAATGGTGGCAAAATCGTAAAGCAGGGAATTTGCTAAAAGAGATGTGGGAGGTTGGCACACGCTATTCAATAGAAGAGTTTAGCCAACAGTTAGGACTAGGGGAGTTAATTATTGAGCCTTTAGAAACAGAGTTCTTTACTAATCTAAGAAGCTAGATAATAGGTTATAGGCATAACACTCTATAGCAACAAAGGTAAAAAATTAGTTAAAGTAAGTAAGGAATATGATATTCTTGCTTTTTGATTATGTTGATTAATTGATATTTTCCTAAACAAAATAAATAAGCTCTACAGGTCGTATATCTTAAATGCAAAATTGCCCTCTTTGTGGTTTTAAGGAAAATGAAGCAACTGCGATGAACTGTAGCAATTGTGGGGAGTCTCTAGAACCTACTTTGGCTATAGCCAAAAAATTCACTCACTCGCTATCACTACAACCTAAAAATCGGTTTGTTACTGAAAACTTGTTTTTAGAAACAAATAATATTAAGTATTATTCCGTTCATGAGTTCTTTGATCCATCTAAACACTACACTATTGTTGTTTGTCCAAAAACTAATCCTGATCCTTTAGTTAATGTTATTCCTGATCTAAATAATACAAATCTTACTGATGAAAATGTAGCTACAGAAAAAAATCCTTTTTATAGTAAATTTCATTTATTAACGAGATTTAATTCTCCTAGTGTACTGAGAGCTAATAGCTATTTCACTGATGAAGAAAGTGCTTATTTACTAGTAGAGAGAATAGAAGGGCAACTACTTAGTAATGTAGGAAAGTTGTCAGAGGCAGAAGTTCGTCAAATAGGCATACAGCTATGTCAAATTGCTGATAATTTTCACCGTCAGCGATTTGTGCATAATGGGTTAGCCCCAAATTCTTTGGTAATAGACCCTCAAGGTTTGGTTAAAGTTATTGCTTTTAATCAAGTGCGTTTAATTAAACCCTATAACCCTAACCATCCAATTGAGCTTAGTGATGGGTTTTCTGCCCCAGAGCTTTATTTTCTTAATGAACGGTCTATTTTAGATAAACGCTCTGATATTTACTCAATTGGAGCTATGCTCTATTGGTTGTTAACATCTCAAACATTACCTAAGAGTAGTGTCAAGCCTCCTAAAAATCAAAACTGGCAACTTTACCCTCAAGCTGTAGTTTCTCCTGCGTTTGAAAGAATTATTTTACGTGCACTTGCCTATGATCCAAGCGATCGTTATAACTCTGTTAATGAAATTAAATTTGCCTTGGCAGCTTTAAGCACACCTACAGCTATTCAGGTTGCTTATGCTAGTGATATAGGAAGGCATAGAGAAATTAATGAAGATAGTGTTTTACTCCTAGACCTACGACAATGTTTTGAATCATTTAATACTTATATTGGGCTTTATGTTGTCTCTGATGGGATGGGAGGAGAGGCAGCCGGGGAAGTTGCTTCTCGTATCACTGTTCGTGCTATTGCTGAGTGGGTAACAGAGAGACTAGTTTCAGCCTCTCTACGGTCAACTCAAGGTAGTCAGCTAGTTCAAGCTACTCAAACAGGTTCACTTTCTTTAACTAGCGATGGTGGATCAAATGTAGGCGCCCCTCAGCTAATTACTAGTGCTATTTTGCATGCTAATAGCGAAGTATTAGATTATGCTCATTATCACCCTAGTACTCGTGGTTTAGGAGCAACGGTTACAGCCGCTTTGCTTGCTGGTAATGTACTTACTATTGGTCAAGTTGGTGATAGTCGATGCTATATCGTAAGTAATGACAAGCTAGAGCAATTAACAGAAGACCACTCTCTGGTAGAGCGTATGGTTAGACGTGGTGAGTTAACCAAAGAAGAAGCCAGGGTTCACCCACATCGTAATATTATTTATAGATCAATTGGTAGTCGTGACGATTTAGAGGTTGATATTGTTAGTAGAATGGTAAGACGTGGAGATGTAATTCTTTTATGCAGTGATGGATTAAATGGAATGCTACCTGATAGTGAAATTGCAGATATAATAAAAAGAAACCCTGATCCCTGGCAAACTACTAAGGAGCTAGTAGTTGCAGCTAATGCTAATGGTGGTGATGATAATATTTCAGTAATCGTAATACGTGTGGATTAATCAAAGTAAAGTAAAAAACATCAAAGCATGTAACTACTCTAAAGCTCATAGATAATTTTTCTTAGTTAAGTAAAAAATGAAAAATAATCTTTTAATTAACAGTCTAGTTGCTAGTGTAATTACTAGTATTAGTTTAATGGAATTTTTTTATAGGAACCTGTTGATGTCTATTGCCGAAAAAGCAGGAGGCTATTATTATTACAGCAGCAATCTTAGCAATACTGCTGAAATCCCAAAATAAATAGAATTGTTTTGGTTGCATAATATTAAAATTAGTAGAACAATACGTGGCTCTAAAGAAAAAACCTTAAATATATAATAAATTGAATAATAAATTGAGCTACCAAACTTATATTGAAATAAAAATAGCCAAATCTGTGATAATCTGGTAACAGATTCCGATTAGTAGAATTAAGAAATTAGTAAAAGATTTTTCAACCTTACTTCAAGTAATTCAAGTAATTTTATCTAAGCAAAATAGATTTTTATCAGCTATCTCATATCTTAATCTAAAGTTTTTATTAAGATATTTAGTACAATCCGAGCTAGTAATATATCGACTCTTGAGCAAAAAGGAGGCGGCGCGTCACCTAATAAAATAGGGTTTATTGCGCTGATTTTTTAATGATTCGATGCACCAATTGTGGAACAGATAATTTAGACGGTTCAGAATACTGTGATGAGTGCGGTACTAAACTAAGTGCATTTGCGGCTCCGCCACTTGCTAGCTCACAGCCCGTTGCCAAGTCGCCGCAATCTGTGCCACCTATGCCAGGTATGCCTCAGATGCCCCCAATGTCACGACCACCCATTCCCCCTGTTCCTTCTGTACCAAGTAGTGGAGTACAACGTAGTGCGTCTGGTACTATGCCAGAACCTCCACCTTTTTCTGCGCCAGTAGGGATGCCTAAAACAGCCCCTCCTTATTCAGCTAGCATGTCTAGTAATTCGCCTCGTCCATCAATGAGTAGCGATTCTATGATGTCTCCAACTAATTCTGCTCCTACTCCACAACCTAATACACCAGCAAATTATAGTAAGAGCGGAAGTCGTGCCAAACTAATTATTCAACGTGGTGGCACAATAGGTAAAGAATTTATGTTAACTGATTCAGAATCAAATATTGGTCGTTGGGATGCTGATGGAGGGATTTTCCCAGATGTTGATCTAGACCAAGATGATCCAGAAGCAAAAGTTTCTCGTCGCCATGCGCGTATTATTCATCAAAGTGGCCAATACCTAATAGAAGATCTAGGTAGTACTAATGGCACCTTTATTAACCGAGGACGTAGGCTTTTACCAGGAAATCGTCACCCACTTAATAATGGCGATGAAATTATTGTTGGTAAGACTTTCTTAAAATTTGTGGTAGAATAAGTCTGTTCACCATAAAAAATCACAAGTCATTAGAAAGCTTTGTTGCAACTGCATATCATAGATAATCTATTGGTAATACGGCATCAAAAACTTTGCCGAGGAGAGTATGTCAAGGAATAAGACTAAAAATCCTAATGCTCAACTTGAAGCAGGCACTATGTTGGTTGGGCGTTACTTGATCGTCAAACGTGTTGGTGGTGGCGGTATGGGAAATGTCTATATGGCACGAGATAAGCGTTTAGCCGATGCTTTGCGTGCAGTAAAAGAAATGATTGAGATGTTTTCTGATGAAAATCACCGCCGAAAAGCAGTTGAAGATTTTGAACGTGAATCACAACTCTTAGCTAGCCTAGAACACCCGTCTATTCCTACCATTTATGATTATTTTGTCTCTGAAGGTCGTTATTATTTAGTAATGAAGTTTATTGGCGGAGGCGACCTAGCAAGTAGAATGAAAATGTCTCCTAATGGTCGTCTAGAGGAGCGAATCATAACAGAATGGGCAATTCAAGCCTGTGATGTGCTTGGCTATATACATTCACAACAACCACCTATAATTTATCGTGACTTAAAGCCTGCTAACTTAATGATTGATGATAAAACCAATAGAATCATGCTAGTAGATTTTGGTATTGCACGATTTGTTTCTCCAACACAAAAAGGTGTTACAGCAATAGGAACTATGGGTTATGCTCCTCCAGAATTATTTTCTGGTAAAGTCGAGCCTCGTTCAGATATCTATAGCTTAGGTGCAACAATGTTCCATTTGCTAACAGGTTCTGATCCTCAGGATAATCCATTACTAATTTTTGATTTTACTAAAAACCCTCGTCCTCGTCAGATAAACTCTCAACTCACTCCTGGCATAGATGCAATTATTGCTCGTACTGTAGAACATAAACCTGAAAAGCGTTTTGCTAGTGCTATGGATATGAAAAA
>JAHFUF010000131.1:0-1063 GCA_023265235.1 Blastocatellia bacterium | reverse complement strand
TTTACGTTTACTTGACTCTGGACAAGCACTCAAATCTCAATATAGTACAGAAATTACTGGTCAAGTTTTTTGTGGTAATTGTGGACAAAAAATTGCTAGTGACGATCTATTTTGTGCCCATTGTGGTGCACGTCAACCTTTAGCAGCACCTAGCCCAGTAAAAGTAACAGCTAAGCTAGTTATTATGAACAACTCTGATATGTCAACTTCTTTTATTTTAGATAAAGATACTAATTTAATTGGGCGAGTAGATCCTCACACAGGAATTTTCCCAGAAGTTGATTTGTCTACTTATGATCCAGAAACAAAAGTTTCTCGCCGTCATGCCCGTGTTTATCGCGAGGGGGGGCAATTTCTTGTAGAAGACCTCTCTAGTGTAAATGGGACAATAGTAAACGGCACATTTAAGCTCTACCCTAAACAACCACGAGTATTGCAAAATGGTGATGAAATAAGATTAGGGGAAACAGTACTGAAATTTGTAATAGGATAGTTTACTTATACCAATAACTATCTTTAATACTGAATTCAAAGTTTTACTACTTTAGTATGGCGAAATCCTGCCAAAATTGTAAAAATTCTTTATCTGAGCGTGCAAAATTTTGTCGGATGTGTGGCACGCCTGTAGTCGTTAGTGATTACCAAAATAAAAATATTAACGACAGTATAATCAACAATGAGATTATACTACCAACAGAGGTTTTAGCTCCATCGCCTAGAGCGTCAGCAAAGCAAGCTGTGCAAGCTGTATTACCTATTATTAGTACAACCAAAGCAAGATCTATCTCTCTAGCTCAAAGAGTAAACACGTTATTTGGTCTATCTCTTGCGCCTCCTACAAACGCGCTAGTAGGTTCTCTTGAACAAGCTGGTTTTTCATTAAGAATAGGCGCGTTTATGCTAGATCTATTATTAATAATGATATTATTGCTATTTGTTACCTTGCTAGCTAACATCTTCATAAGCTATCAAACTATTATTGAAAAAATAGCAACATTATTATTTTCAGTTATTTGGATTGGTAATTTTCTAGTTTTACCAAGTATTAAAGGTCAAACTATAG
>JAHFUF010000130.1:7861-9761 GCA_023265235.1 Blastocatellia bacterium | reverse complement strand
GTAGCTTTCTACTTTATTTAATATGTCTTCAAAACGAATCATAGTGGGTCAATTATAAATTACTTGCAGTAAAGTGCAATTAAAGATGTTTAATAAAACGCTATAGTTATTTATTTAAAGCACAAAAAAGAAAGAAGCCAGTTAACGGCTTCTTCCTAGTTAAGGAATAAATCTTATCTTGATTAGCTTGGTGGTTGCTGTGCAGCAGTAGCAGCAGCTTCACGATTAAGTCTTAGGAATTCTTCTGTATCTCTATTAGCTTTTTCAGTTAATTCATCTTTTAATTTAGGATCTGATTCTAATTTTATTTGTTCACGATAAAGTAAACCTCGATAGCTATAGCAATTGGCATATTTTGGATTAATCTTAAGAGAGTCTTCCATATACCCTAAACCTTTGGTGACTAAAGTTTTAACTTTCTCTTCATCACCTACTTCCCACTCATTAACTGGTTTATATTGAGGTGGTTGGGTCTTAGGAATAAGATATTTTTGAGTAACCCCATAATAAGAGTCTTTCCAATACCCTACAGCTAAAGTATAGTAAGATTGAGCACGAACTTCATCTGTTTGACTAGGAAGGTTAATCCTCTTTAATACCCAATTACGATTTTCTTCTTTTTGCTCTAACCCATCATAAATATCTGCAATAAAAGCATGTGCTGCATCTATATCTTGTGGTCTATTACTTGACTTAATGACATCTTGATAAGCCTTTATTGCTTTTTCACCCAATGTTTTGTTTTCAATAGAATCACCACCAGGAGCGTATTGGGCACGTAGCGATGAAGCATAATAAAGTTTTGCTAAAGGAAAATTAGGATTATAATTTATAGATTCTTCAAAAAGTTTTGTTGCTTGTACATAATTTCCTTTATTATAAGCACGGGTACCTTCATTTAATCTGTCTTTAGCTAGGAGTTTGCCACAGCCTGTTAGGGAAATGGCAAATACAAGAATTATTGCTAGGCGCAAAACCATTTTCATCCCAATTATTTAGTGCAAAGCTTTTTAGTTGTTTTTAGTTACTAACTCAAGAAAGCAAGCACTACCTCCTTCAAAATATAGAAATATTTAAGACAGACAGGAGTGCGGTCTGGCTGTCTAATTTAACAAAAACAGAGATTCCGCCGCATCAGCTATATAGGTTTCTCTAAAGATTACAAAACTAGATTATAGAGTAGATTTAACAAAATTTATTATCTTTGTATTGAATTAGTTACAATGGAACTTCATCAAGGTAATCTATTTGTAACCCTATTGGTTGTGCTCCTGCTCCTTTAACTATGTCAATGATTTGGACTACATAGCCATAGTTTATTGTTTTGGGAGCTTTGATAAAAAGCGTCTTTTTGTCTGTTGGACGCTCGCTTAATTCTTTTGTTAATCTTTCACCTAATCCAACTTCATCAAGTTCCTGACTATTAAGATCTATCTTACGATCTTTACTAATAGTTACCACTAGTAAGCTAGGATCAGGTTGAATATTAGGGTCAATATCTTCAGGTGGTTTTTCTGGCACCTTAGTTTCAAACTTATGCGGCTTTAATGGAGTGATTACCATAAAAATAATCAAAAGCACTAGCAAAACATCAATTAAAGGGGTCACATTAATGTTTGGAGATGCACCACTACCACCACCAGATGACATACTCATATTTCTTACTCCTCTCAGCAGTAATAAACTTTATTTAGTTTCGGGTTTTTTATCTTTGTCTTTTTCCGTTACCAAACCAATGCGATCTATACCAGATTCACGAATAGAAGAAATAGTATCAACTATTGAACCATAACTAACTTGTGCCCCACCTTTTATATAAACAACACGATCTTGAATTTTACGGTTCTCCATCATAGCTTTTACTTTTTCTGTTAATCGCTCTTTGGCAATAACCTCTTTA
>JAHFUF010000130.1:0-7851 GCA_023265235.1 Blastocatellia bacterium | reverse complement strand
GTATAGCAATGACAACAGCCGTTTCTTTATTGATATTTTGATCCTCAACTGAGTTTACGGTTTTTGGCATTACAACACTAACACCAGACTGTAGCATTGGGGTAACTACCATAAAGATAATAAGTAATACCAGCATAACGTCAACCATTGGGGTAACATTTATTTCTGAAGTAAAACCACCACTACCGCCTGCTGACATTCCCATATGTTTACCTAGCTCCTCTTCTCTTTAAGAAGTAATCGATTAATTCACTAGAAGAGTTTTCCATTTCAACTTGGAAAGAATCTACTTTACCTTGGAAATAGTTGTACATCCACACAGCAGGAATAGCCACAATTAAACCAAAGGCTGTTTCGACTAAAGCTTCAGAAATACCACCAGCAACAGCAGCAATACCAGCAGATTCAGCAGCCTTCATACCTGTGAACGCATTAATGATACCTACTACTGTTCCAAACAAACCTACGAAAGGTGCTGTAGAACCAATAGTAGCAAGGGCTGATAGACCACGCTTAAATTCAGCAGATTTAACAGCAGTAGCTCTTTGTAGAGCGCGTTTAGAAGCATCAATTATATCGCCAGAAATTTCATTACTCATTTGATGAGCTTGAAACTCTTGTAAACCAGCATTAACAACTATAGCTAAATGGCTCTTACGGTGGCGGTCAGAAATGTTAATAGCTTCCTCAATACGGTTGTCTTTGAGGGCTTGAGCTACTCTAGGAGCAAATTCTCTAGATTGATCACGAGCAGCTTTATAGGTAAGAAAACGTTCAATCATAACAGCGATTGAGTACATTGACATAAAAGCGAGGATGATTGCGACAGCGCGAGCAGTCCATCCCATTTTTTGAATCATACCCCACATAGTGAAGTCTTCGGTTTGACTAGCGTCTTGTAAAAAAAACGCAACTTGGTAACTCATTAAAGTAAGTTTAGTGAAAAGCATCTGAGCTATAACCTCCAAAAGTATTTTATAAGTCTATGAGAGTTTGAAACGGAAAGTAAGAACACCAGAAACCTTCACTGCTGTGCTATTGAGCAGTGTAGGCTTAAATTTCCAACGTTTAGCAGCCGATAAAGCGGATGCTTGTAGTAGTGGATGTCCGCTAATTACTTTAGCTAGTGAAACACCACCATCTTCACCAATAGTAATTTCGACTACAACATCACCTTCTACGTGAGCGGTTTTAGCAAGCTGTGGATAATCAGGTGAAGGTTTATCTAAAGCATTACCACGAATAACACCTTCGCTACGTCTAACAATAGATGGTGGTGGTGGTTCTGCTTTGGGTGGGTCTGGTACAGGGTCTGGTGGTGGTGGTGGTGGGTCTGCCGCAGGGCCAGTACCGCCAATTACGCCACCAACTACGCCGCCAGCTACGCCACCAGCTACGCCACCTTCTACGCCGCCTTCTACGCCAACATCTAAATTACCTGTATTGGTTTCGACTTTTGCTAAAGCAGTTGGTTTAGGTATTTCTTTTGGTGGCTCTTTTACTGCCATATTAATAGACAGTGTAGGAGCGGTTTTTACAACAGTTTTAGGGGCAGAAGCTGGTGGTGGGGGTGGTGGGGGTGGTGGGGGTGGTGCCAACATTGTAAGCATTTGCATTTGCTCATCTAATTTAGCATCATAAAACAAAATACCACCCACAATAGCCCCAAGTAATGATAAAGTCCAAATTGTGGAAGTAGCAACAAAGAAAACAGCCGTTCTACTGTCGCGCTTCCCTTGAGTTGATTCTACTAGGGTTGATTCAAACATAGTTGGGCTAAACCTCCCTTCGATACCGATGGGCCGAAGGTTTTTCGTAGGATTTGGGATAAAGATTTTTCGATTTTTAAGACGTGCACCAAAGATTGAAAAGACTAAGACATACCTAAAAAAGCCAAAACCAGAAGCAATATTTTGCTAAAGACAAAACACAACTATAGTTTTTTATAGGAAGAGAAATTTACATTTTAGGTAATCCGTATCATTTGGTTGAATATTTGTAGGCTAGCAACAAAAAAATTCTACTATTCATAATTCTCCTAGTCAAGCGTTTTTCTTGCCTTAAACACCAGAATATTTAAAATAAATAGTTTTATTGCCTAAAAATAGCAAATAAGCTTTATATGATAACAATTACCTATAAAAATATTGATCTTTATCCTAAAATAATAAAGCTCAGAGAGTAGTCTCTGAGCTTTATTATTAGAAAGTTAAACTTTAATTAATTTATTTGTTTTTATCTATTTTTCTTTTTGATCAGACTTAGCACTTTTGGCTTCAGCATTACTTTTTGTAGATTTTTTGGCTTGCTCAGCTAGTTTTGCCCTATCAATAGTAATATGTTTCCACCAAAGCATAATAGGAGTAGCAATAGCAATAGAAGAATATGTACCCACAATAATGCCTATAAACAGGGTTAAAGAAAATCCTCTTAACACTGGGCCACCAAAAAATACCAAGGCACAAACAGACAAGAAAGTTAGCCCTGAAGTAATAATTGTACGCGATAATGTTTGATTAATAGCCTCATTTGATAGTCCATCTAAATCATCTCGGCGTTTAATTCGTAAGGTTTCACGAATACGATCAAATATTACAATAGTGTCATTCATTGAATATCCAATCAAAGTAAGCAAAGCAGCTATTACATTAAGACTTATTTCCCATTGGAAAATAGAGAAAAACGCTAAAGTTACAATTACATCGTGAATTGTGGCAACTATCGCGCCTATACCATAAATAAACTCAAAACGAAAAGCAATATAAATAAGCATTCCTATCAAAGAGGCAAAAGTTACATAGATTGCTCTATTACGTAATTCTTTTCCTACTTGTGGGCCAACAACTGAAGCATCAACTATATTAAAATCCCCAGCATAAAAAACATCTTTTAATACTGCTGTTGATTTAGGATCAAACCCTGCGCTAGGAATCTCACTAATATCACCAATAAGACCACCGCGTTCAGTATCCCGATATTTAATAATTGCTGCTGCAAGTCGGGCGTATTCTTCCTCTGCTCCAGCTTGTCCACCTAAAGGGGCTTTGGCAATTAAGGCATTTTTAAGGGTTTCTGAACCACTATTATTAACATCTGCTTTATTACTGCGTCCCTCTAAAGCAATTTCTGTATAGTGGTTATTTAATGCATCAATTATGCCTCTTTTATCAGCATCAATACCACCGCCTGATTTTTCATCAGCAACAGTTTGTGGCAAACGAATTAGGACATCATTTTTAGTAGCACCTGTTATTTGGCTTATAGGTTGAATTGTTACTTTTGTAGCATCTATATTTTGTTTAGATAAGGCTGTACGTAACCTAGTATCATCATGAGGTTTTTTAAACCTTACTGTAACAAGTGTCCCACCAGAAAAATCTACCCCCAAGTTAAATCCCTTAAGGAAAAAGGAGCCAATTCCTAGCAAAGAGATAATAAGGGAAATGACAATAAGAATGTTCTTTTTGCCAATAAAATCGTAGTTAGTATCCTTAAAAATTTCTATCATAACCTGTATCCAAAATTTTATTTTATGGTAGCCGAAATAAAAGTAATGTTTGATTAAATACTAATTTTATCGACCTTTGGGCCACCACGAGCAAGCCAATAGATAAACATTGTTCTTGAAACATAAACAGAGGTAAATAGATTAGCAAGTAACCCTATAATCAAACTCACAGCAAAACCTCTAATTGGCCCTGTTCCAAAAATAAAGAGGAAAAAAGCTGACACAATAGTAGTAACGTGAGTGTCAATAATTGTAAGGAAGGCTTTGTTAAAACCACTCTCTACAGCAGAAGGGACGATTTTACCATGTCTTAATTCTTCTCTAATACGTTCAAAAATCAACACATTAGAATCTACTGCCATACCTATTAAAAGAATAATTCCTGCAATTCCTGGTAAGGTTAACGTAGCTTTACATAAAGCTAGTCCAGCAATCAAAAAGATCAAATTTAATATCAAGGCAATGATAGCGTTTAGCCCAGATAATCGATAATAAAAAAGCATAAAAACCATTACTAGGACTAGTCCTACTCCTGATGCAACTACACCTTGCTTAATTGAGTCTGCACCTAAGGAAGGGCCTACAGTTCGTTCTTCTAAAAAAACTATTTTGGCAGGTAGAGCACCTGAACGTAAGGTTAAAGCTAGGTCTTCTCCAGTTTCTTTGGTAAAGTCTCCTGTAATTTGTCCTCTGTCGCTAATACGGTCATTTATTTTTGGAAAAGTTTTGACTTTACCATCAAGAACTACTGCCAGGTATTTACCAATATTTGCCCCTGTCCAAGTTCCAAAACGTTCTGCACCAGTTGGGTTTAAGGTAAAGTGTATCTCATAATCTCGTACATTATACCGTGAAGGTACTGCGGCGGCATCGCGTAGGTCAATACCTGTTATTACTGGATTTTTTTCTACAACAATAAAGCCACCATCTGTGCTTCCACCGTTACGATCTGAAACAGGCAATGCTTCCATATTACCTGCTACACCACCACTACTAGCAGCAGCTTGCAGTGCTTGTTCTTTGGTTGAAGAAACATTTGGTTGGCCTACAACAGCTTTTAACTCTAGCTTAGAGTCTATATGAATTAAACGTTTGACACGTTCTGGATCATCTACACCAGGCAATTGTAAAAGTATTTGGTAAGCTTTTTCTGGGCCATGGCTTTGAATAGTAGGCTCGGCAACACCAAAAGCATTAACCCGATTTTCAATAATTTCCATTGCTTGGCGGAAAGCTTGTGCCTTACGTTGGTCAGCACCTATAGCAGTAAGACTATAATTTAAGACCGTAGCTCCACCACTACTAAACTGCCATTCTCGCCCAAATTCATTTTGTACTTTAGTTTTTGCCTCTTCATAACGTCCAGCATCTGTAAGTTCAACAATGACTTGACCAAGAGCAGGACTAGTAACAGCTTTAAGAGGAATATTAGCCTTTTTTAAGGTTTCTTCAGCTTGGCGAGTATTATTATCTGTAAACTGTTTAATAACATCATCAGTTTCTACTTGCATCACTAAGTGAGTGCCACCTTTAAGGTCTAACCCTAGCTTAATATGTGAAGCGATATTACCTTTGATTGCTGACCAAGAGGTAAAGTCTTTCAACATCTCTTCAACTGTGCGCTTACGCCCTAGTAGCCCTGGCTCACCTGGTTTTTTATCCTCATGTGTACGTGGATAAAGGATAAGTAATAAACTGATTAAAGTAGTAATAGCAATACCAAACACTCTATATCTTAAATTACTCTTACGCATTTTTACTTCTTTTCACTTTCCTTAGCAGTTTTTGTTTCCTGTAAAGCAGAAATTGCATTGCGTGCAATATTAACCTTTACTGCATCTGCAATGCGTAGTTGGACTATTTCCGGTTCCTTTTCACTAAGTTCTGTCACTGTACCATAAATACCGCTACTAGTAACAACTTTGTCACCTGGTTTTAAGCTTTTAAGCATTTCTTCGTGGATACGGCGTTGTTCACGTTGTGGTTTAGCAATCATAAATTGGTAAAGTATGATGATAAAGACCATGGGCATTAGCAGCACTAATGTTGAGCCAATGCCTCCTTGGAGGAAAAATATTACTAAAAGGTTCATCATTAAATTGGTTTCAGTACTTTCAGTATTTCTATTTATTAAAATTTAATATTTTATACTTAAGCCTAATCTTTGATTATTTTTGATTTTCTACTTTAAGATTAGTTAAGTATTGTTGGCGAAATTCCGTAAAAAAGCCAAGACGAATAGATTGCCTGATTTTTGCCATAGTGTCAAGATAGAAGTGGATATTATGCTGAGTACATAGTATGGCAGAAAGTATTTCTTTTGCGTGGTAGAGATGGCGCAAATAGGCTCTAGTATAACGTTTACAGGTTTGACACGTACATTCTTCATCTAGAGGTCGCTCATCTTTAGCATATCTGGCATTTTTAATATTAACCTTTCCTTTACTAGTAAATAGCTGTCCGTTACGAGCATTACGGCTAGGCATTACACAATCAAACATATCTACACCCCTTCTAACACATTCTATAAGGTCTTCAGGTGTGCCTACTCCCATTAAATAACGAGGTTTATCTTTTGGCATAAGTGGAGCAAGATATTCTGTTACATCATAGGTGTAGCCCTTTTCTTCACCAACAGAAAGCCCTCCTATAGCATAACCAGGCAAATTCAGTGCTAATAACCCTTCAGCACTTCGTTGTCGCATTTCTAGGTATACCCCCCCCTGAATAATACCAAACAAAGCAGATTTTTCTGATTCTCCTCGTTCTGAAACTGCCCTACGATTAAATTCTGCTAGGCAGCGACTTGCCCAACGAGTAGTTAAGGCAAGCGACTCAGCAACTTGTTGGAGTGTTGCAGGGTAAGGGGTGCATTCATCAAAAGCCATAATAATATCTGAACCTAAAGCAAGTTGAATTTCTATAGATCTTTCTGGGCTAAGTAGGTGTTTTGAGCCATCAAGGTGCGACTTAAAAGTAACTCCTTCTTCTGTAGTTTTACGAATTTCCGAGAGGCTAAAAACCTGAAATCCCCCGCTATCAGTAAGTATGGGATGTGGCCAACTAATAAACTTATGCAGTCCTCCTAGTGAAGCAATTAACTCATGTCCTGGTCTTAAATAAAGATGATAAGTATTGCCTAAAATAATTTGTGCTTCTAATTCTTCTAACATGTCTTGTGTTAATGCTTTAACAGAACCTACTGTCCCAACAGGCATAAATATTGGGGTTTCAATTACTCCATGTGCTGTTTCTAATTTTCCTAATCGTGCGCCACTATCTTCTTTTAAAAGCTCAAATTTCATATATTCCCTTTCAAGGTTTTTGCGAAAACAAAAAATGTTATTGTAGTAGGCTAAAAACCTTTTGGAAAACTAAACTAGAAGAAATATTATGTTAATAAATTGAGCTAATTTATTTGTTATATGGAGTAAAGTATGAAAAAACTTATAGCCATTGCGTTACTTGTTGCAGGAATATATGGACTTTATACTTATGTTATTGCGCCTAATCTACCAACGGCTGAATGCCCTGCTTGTAAGGGAACAGGGCAAATAGTAACAAAAGAACCGGCATTAAAAGGTGGAGTAAAAATCGAATTTGGCCCAAGTGCAACTCTTGATTCTAATGGTCAAGTGCAAGTTAGTAAGCCTGAGTCTACTAACTTAAGTGCTCCAAGAGAAAGAAAAATCCCTTGTCCCTGGTGTACTAATGGCAGTACTACTCCAAACAAAGTAGAAGAAATTAAGAAAGCTATTGAAAAAGGCTGATGGTATTAGGTAAAGGGTTTAATAGTAAACTGTATTGTCTTAGTGTTTAACCTATTCTAACTATTGAAGTAAAAATGCTATTGTTAACCAAAATAAAATAAATGCAACCAAAATGCTAAGATTTTTCATTGTAGTAGATGGATAAATCATAATCTTGACCTCTCTAAAATTTATGTTTGGTTTTGTAGTTTTAAAAAGCCGTTATACAAAATTTATGCCACGTTTATAAAATGTTTATAAAAAAGCTATCCTACTGTTAAATAAATAGTTTTCGTCCGCTATATTTTATAAAATTAAGCTCCTGTAAACTATTTGGTGTAAGCCCTATACTAAATAGCAATATTAGAAAGCAAAATGGTGTAGTCTTATGACAAAAGATCCTAGTATTCAAGAAATACAATATGCTGTTAATCTACTTGCCCCTTACATTTTACCTACTCCCTTTTTACCTAATAGCTGGTTATCAGACCTAGCTAACAGATCTAATTCTCTATCAAATCATTTAGAGAAACAAATTTGGGTAAAATGGGAAAACCTCCAGTTAACAGGCTCTTTTAAGATACGTGGAGCATT
>JAHFUF010000741.1 GCA_023265235.1 Blastocatellia bacterium | reverse complement strand
GTTCTAAATAATAGCGATACTTGCGGTGTAGGAGAGGGTTAAAATAGTTCAAATCCTTAATGACTTTAACAGCAAAGTAAACAAAGCTTTTTAGGTTTAGAAATGGTAAATGAACTTTTTCTTGGAAATGCTCTTCCCTCATTGTTGTTCGCAAATGCTTAAATGTATTTTTAGCTAGTTCTAATCGTTGATAATAAGAATCTTCTAGGCGTGCAGATGGTTGTTCTTCAAAAAAACAATCCAAAGCACTACTAATATGAGTAAGGTACTCAATAAAATCTAAGAGAAAAATAGAATCAGGTAAAACAATCTGAGTAAGGTTTTCATCATTAACTTGTTTTTTAGCAAAACTATTAGTTAAGGAAACAATGCTTTTTCTCAAAGAAACCAAAGCTTCTTTTGGGTCAGCATGATGTTTTAGTGGATTAGGAAGATTATTATCTGGGCTGCTATTTTCTGTTGAAAGCGTACTTTCGCGTCTTCTTATAGTTTTAAGATAGTCTTTATATTGAGGTAAAATACGTTCATTCATTGAGTCTAATAGTTCAAAAAGCTGACGACCATGTAGGCTATTATTTAATAATGATTTAAGTTGATCTAGATTAGTATATGCTTTAATTAAGTCTACTTCAGGAGATTTGTTTCGATGATATTGTTCTACTGGTAAAGGAGCATTTTTTTGTAGTCTATGGGCTTCTTTTACATAAGGGACTTCAGGTTTAACTTTTAAGATATTATTTAATATTTGCGTAACAGTTTGTAGGAGTAGTAAAGTTTTTTTTGCTGAATTTTCAGGAGTTTGACGGCTAAGCGGATCGCCTTCATCAAAAGAATCAACATTATGCTGTAACATTAAAATTAATTCAAAATCAGCATAAAGATCTGCTAATGCTACACGTTGTTCTTCAGCCGTAATGGTTTTAAGAAACTCTGTAAAACTAATTTGTTTAGGATCAGAGGACTCTACAGTATCTATTGGAGAGGTAATTCCATGGGGTTGCGATGAAATTAACTCTATTTCTGATGTTTCTTGAGTAGTGTTACTTGTGTCTTCAGCTAAAAAGTTGTTTTTATCGTTATCTCCCACCATTTTTTACTCCTTAAAAATAAATATACCAAAAATATAATTAATTAAAAATTAATTATTAACGATTTGGTTAGAGGATAACAGTTTGGCAAAATTACTGGACATTTTTTCAACTAATATAGAAGGAGAATTGCTATCTATAGGTTTTACAGTAGCAATTGCTTGACTGATAGATAAAGAAATTGGGTATTGAAAAACTTTTAATCCAGACATAAGACTCTGAATTTTTTTAGCTACTGTAAGTGCTTGTGTACTTGTGGTTTCTGGTAACATCAATACTAATGCTTCTTTAGCTTCACAATTTAGTAATTGTTCTCCACCCTCATTAACATTTTCTTCAATAGTATTAGAAATATTCTCAATACATTGTTGAATAAATGCTTGTCCAAAAACTTTTATTTTTTCTGGGTATTTATCGAGCTTAATCGCAATTAAGCTCATTTCTTGCTCATTACGAATGGCTCGTTTCCACTCTTTATCAAGGATTTTGTTAACTTGGCAGAAAGTTCCTATATTTACAAAAGCTGCTAAAGTGCTTGTATCAGCCATTATTGGTGGGGGAGACTGTTTTTCTGCACTAACAAAAATAGGGGAGGGATTAGCCATTACCGATGGAGCAGACTGTTTTTCCGCGTTAGAAAAAATGCTACTTAAGTCTATTTCAAAAGAGCTATTTGCTAAATCTGTATTAGGTAAACCTTCTGAACCTGAGAAAAGGTTTGCTCCAAAAGGTTTTTCACTAAAAGAAATTGGCAAAAGAGTTGGAGGCTCTTGTTTTTCTTCTTGTTTTTGACTAAGCTCTTCTTGTTTTTGATTAGGTTCTTTTAACCCTAAAGCTAGTAGCTCTTCTTTCCTACTAGGGGAAAGAGCATAGGCTTCAGCAAGCATTTTTTGTTCTTCTTCTAAACTGCCTAAATTTTTATGTATTTTTGCTATTTCTATACATTGTTTTGTAGCTTGTTCTAGAAGGTTTTTTTGCAAATAAGCGTTTTTTAATTTAACACGAGCTTCCCAATAATCTGGATCCATAGCAATCATAGCTTCTAGTAATTGTAGTTGAGTGTCAGCATAAGAAGTGCCTATAGATAACATACCTTCCATTAAACTTCTGGTAGAATCTGGATCCTCAGTTGTTTTTGCTACAGAAAGAGTGCTTGTTTGTAGGTTATTAACTTTGGGTAAAACAATTTTTGTTAGGCTTGTAGTAGCTTTAAGTTCTCCTGTCTTAGCGACTTTTTCTAGGTTTTCTAGCTTTTCTTTATGCGCATTATTACTAGGTTCTAGTTTTATTAATTGTTCCAGTGTAGTAATTGCTTCATATGTTAATCCATGATGAAGGCAAGCTTTAACTAGGAGTTTTAACGTAGTAGTTAAATTAGAATTCTCTTCTAGTTGTTGATAAATATGAACTAGGCTATTAAGTGTAGGAATATGTGTAGGGTCTTGTTTTAGTATTTCTTTAAGAATATTTGTGGCTTTTCTTTTTTGTTTACTTTTTAGAATAGTTTCTATTACAGGACTAATTGCATTTACAGCACGATCAAACTCTTTTTCTGCTAGAAACAAGCTAGACATTCTAAGCAAATATTCGTAGCGGGAAGGATCTTTATAAACTAGCGCGATAAAAGCTTTTTCTGCTGGGTCAAGTCTATTAGCAAGCAAATAGATTTTTCCTAGCATAATTAATAGCTCTACATTGTTTGGGTTTTTTCCGATTTCTTTTGTAAGTATTTGAGATGCTTTATCTATTTGATCGTTTTGGGTTAGAGTCTCTACTAAGTGCTGTAAGGCTAGGTTAGAGTTCTGTACAATAGAAAAAGCTTTTTGAAAAAGATCTATGGCTTCATTTGTAATTCCTAGTTTTAATAACATTTGCCCTGTTTCTAAGTAAATGTCATGTGCTTCAGTAAAAAGTCCTCCAGCT
>JAHFUF010000740.1 GCA_023265235.1 Blastocatellia bacterium | reverse complement strand
TTTCTTGCAATCTTTACTTCCGTTAAACTTTGGCTTATAAATTAGTCATAAACGGGTATTGCTCCCCTTCTAACAGATTTTGTGTGTAAAGCGAGGGTACTTTCGCTTAAAAAAGATTAAGACGTATAATCTATTGATTTAATGAGACTTATACTCGCTTTTTTAGGCTACTAAACCTACGCTAATAAAAATTAGTATAAAAAAATGCTCTTACGGCTTTACGCATTACTGCTACGCGAGATTGACGCGCAGGATCGTTTTTACGAGTAAAAGGTCTTTCTTCTTCTTTCTTAAAAGAATTGATTGGCTCCTTAAAAGGAGGCAAAAAATTTGTGGTTAAGTTTTCAGCTTGGCGCATTGAGCAATGTAAGCTACCGGATAAAGATTGTGTACGCAAGTACCACTTAGCAAATACTGCAATACGAGCAAAGTCGCGTAAATTATTAGCAACAAGTTCTTTATCGCAAAAACGAACAGTATATAGAGTCATAACAAACCTTAAAGCTTTTATTTCCTTAATGATTGAGGAAGTAAAGCTGCCTCCTTTTTAAGAATAAGATATCCTAGCAACTTTAGGATTAAGTTAAAAATAAAACCTAAGTTGATATATAAATTTACCTATATGAAATTGGTTAAAGAATGTGAAACCTAAGGTTCTAAAGAAGGGCAGACACATGGGTTTGCCCTTAGGTTAATTTATTTGATTTGATAGTTCAGCGATTTTAGTTATAACGTCTCATTACACCAATAACACGCCCTTGGACTTTTACTTGGTTGGGGTTTAGCATTATTGGCTGATATTTTTGATTTGCTGGTTGTAGTCTAACTTGGCCTTTTTCATAAAAGATTTTTTTTACTGTAGCACTATTATCATCAACTAATGCAACGATGGTTTGGCCATTTTGGGCTTGTTGACAGTGCTCAACAACAATCAAATCACCATCGGCAATGTGTTCATCTATCATTGAGTCCCCTACTACGCGCAAGGCATAGGTACGTGAACGCCCAAGCATTTCTTTAGGGATAGAAACCGCTTCTTCTTGAGCAATAACATCTATTGGGCGACCAGCAGCAATTTTCCCTAAAAGCGGGATATCAATTGCTTCTGAATTATGTTCTTCTGGTAGTAGTTGCACTAGAGCGTTTCTCTTACCTCGAACAATCATTCCTGCTACTTCTAAGGCAACTAAGTATTTATGCACTGTAGCTGGTGAAGAAAAACCAAAATGTCTAGCAATATCCCTAATCATAGGTGAGTGACCTTCGGTTTTAACAAATTTTACTATGAAGTCATAAACTTGACGTTGTTTTTCAGATATAATCGTGCTCATATTTTTTTGCTCCATAAAATTGGTGTTTAGCGAAAGATAGGCAAATTTTTACAATTTGTCAAGAGGTTTTTTGCAGTAAAAATAAAAAATAATGAAAATAGAAAAAAGATTTTTTTATTTATCTATATCTTCTTTGATATTTAATAGTTACCTACCTAGGTATAAAACTACTAATCTAGTTTTGTCTAACTCTAAAGGAATGAAATAATTGTCAAATTGATCTGGTCGAGAAATTTCAAGAAATTTTGGAAGAAGATTAATAGGCGTAATGTTGGTAAATTTTGTTAGAAAAGGTTTTAAGTTTTTTTTATAAAGTGAAAATTTTAGCCAAAATGATTGGGTTTTATTTTATTTCTAAAATTCCAATTGCCACAGGTGTTCCTATGGAATTTGTTGGGAAAGGGGAGCTAGAAATAGGATTGACAACCCCACTAGGACTAATACTGTAAACACTAATGTCTTTTGTACCTGCCAATCCACCATTAGCAACAAACAAAAGCGTTCCTTTTTTATTCATTACCATACTAGCAGGCCCTTGACCATCAGTAGTAAAAGGCGATCCAGCAATTGCTCTTAGTGATCCGTCACTATTACTAGAAAAAATAGATATTGTGGAATTATTATTATTACTTACATAAACAAATTTTCCATCAGGAGATGAAGTAACAGCTAAAGGTCTGTCTCCATCAGTAAAGTAAGGTAGGTTAGGTAAAGCAGTTAGTGTCCCTGTGTTTAGGTCAGCACGAAATCCAGAAATACTATTATTGCCTAGTTCAGCAACATAAATTCTTGATGTGTTAAGGTTGATATTTAGACCATGGTTAATTAAACCAGGGGTTATTACATCGTTAACTAATCTTAATCGACTACTGAGGTCAATAGAGTAAACACCAATACTATGGCTAAATTGATGGCTAGCAAAAAGTACTGAATTATTAGGGTTTATGGCTAGATCAATTGGCCCATTACCTGCTTGGAAGGGTGAACCAGTAGCAGGCTGTAAAATATTGTTACTTCCCAAATTAAAAGCAGAAATAGAGTCTGAATCAATATTAGCAACAAAGACTTGTGTTCCTTGTCGATTACAAGCAACGCCTGCTGCAAACCTGCCACCAGTTGTTATAGGACTTCCAAGGCGGCTTAGAGTCCCATTAGAAGTATTAATACGAAATGCAGTTAGGGTATTATCAGAATTATTAGAGGCAAACAATAATTTTCCTTTACGACTAATACATAAGCCACCAATACCTGCTCTTTTTCCTCCTATGCCTCCAGTGGCAAAAGGTGAAGCAGGTAGAGCTTGTAAGCGTCCATCTTGGGCGACACTAAAAGCACTTATGCTATTTTCAAAATCATTATTATTGACGTAGATAAAAGCACGTCCAGAAAAGTTATTTACTTGTAAATAAACGATAGGATTAGCAGTCGTGTAGACTGTTAACCCTAAAATGAAAACAAAAAGAGTAAGTATAATTCGCACTTATTCGACAAACTCTACAGTAACTTGGTGAGGAATAATACCTGCTTTGTGGCCTTCTTCTAGAAGTAGCCGCACAGCTTGTCGTCCTGGTTCACCATAATCCAAGGTTAACTCGTTGACATACATACCAACGAACTTATCTGCTAGGGTTTCATCCATATCCCGTGCAAATTGTAAGGCATAGGCTAGCGCGTCTCTAC
>JAHFUF010000739.1 GCA_023265235.1 Blastocatellia bacterium | reverse complement strand
TACCAAATTTAAGTAAATTTTTTAATGCACTATCTTTACTTAATTCATCTAATTCATCATTCTCATCTATGTCATCTATATTACTCATAGTTCCTCTACTTTCGATTAGACTCCAGTGATCTCGTCTTTCTAGCTCTCTCAACTCTTGTTGATCCTTATTTGCTTCTACGGCAAAAAATTCCTTCTATATACTTATTAGCAGAACTAACCAAAATGTCAGCTAAACCCGGAAAAGTTTTTCCGGGTTTAGCTGAGTTACTATTCTTTTTGTTACTCTAAATATTGACTTAATCTGTCTTTAAGGTGCTTTCTAATCTCTGTCAACCGAGAGGTTAAAGCTGTATTGCTAATTCCTAGTAGTTCAGCAATCTGAGATAAACTATGGCCTTCGTCTGTTAATTGATATAATTTATAAGTGTCCCCTAAAATAGGGCTTAAACTTGCAACTGCTTCATTTACTACTTTTTGTAATTCTTGCTCTTCTAGCTTCTTAATAGGTGTTTCATTACTAATTAAGTTGGTTAAAATTTTGAGGTTATTTTCTGTAGTCTTGTGTTTCCTCTCTTTTTTTTGATAATTGCTAATTTCATTATTAGCAATGCCGCTTAAGTATGTCAATAACTTACTTTTAGTGTAATCATATTTGCCTTCTAAAAGTACGAGCAAACAGTTGTGAAGAATATCCTCCGCTTCCTGTTGATTACCTATTTTGACAAATATGTATCTAACAAGAAGTGGTTCACAATATTGATATATTTCTCTAAAAGCATTCTCATCTCTTTGTTTAATAGACCGGTCTATTAATTTGGCTAGCTCCTCGTTAGACTTTTTCTTTCTATAGTTATTGATTAAAACAGCTAAAATATGACCTAAACAAAGGAACATTTTCCCAGATAGTAGCATTATTGTTACCTATTTCATAAAGTAGCCCTGTACCCTGGTAGTTTGCATACCAGACGTGAGCCTCCACACTGTTATACAGTATCCTAACTTATTCTCATGCTAGCTATTATACTCTTTTGGCTCGTGGTTAAGATTCAATATATCAGTTTACTTACCCCCACTCACTTATTATAGCCCCAATCAGGGCAGTAAAGCGCTTTCTGTGCCATTAGGCGCTACGTCAGGCACTTTTACGGGGATATTAATAAAGAATTTGCCTCGGCGAGATTTGTGCAACACAGCAGAAGTGGGAGCTTGGTTATTAAGCAAATGCTTTTGGTAGTCAGAGATATTAAGGGCAAAGCGTATTCTACCTTGCAAGGTAGTCAGACCAACGGTGTAATCTTGAGGATAGAAAGAGAATATCCTTGCATCGTAATCTACCGAAGTAGGGCTAACTTTGGAGTTTTTTCTTTTCTCCACCTGATGGACACTCGTCGCACGCACAATCGCCCTAACCGCCAAATTAGCTGACAAACCAAACAGTTCTCTGATTTGTTTATAGCACAGTTTGTTCAAATTAAAGGAAGTGGAAATATTGTTTTCTCTGCCTATCTTAAGAACAAAATTGCAGCCTTCAGCAAAAGCTTTAAGTGTTTCATCAAGGATTTGAAATTGTTGTTTATTCAATATCATTTTGCATTTAACTATTATTATTTGCATCGATTTATGCTAGCAGTATAATGTACATTTGTCAATAGTAAAAAAACAAAACGCCAATCTTCTCGCTCCCAAGGAGTCGGTTGCCGTAATGAGAACTCTACTAACCGTTTTGGACAAGCAAATACTATATCCAAACGTTAGGGCATTTCTCTAAAGCTAAAGTAAAAGATCTCTTATAATATAGCTATTACTTAATAAATATTAAGTATATACTTAAAACTAACACGATACTTAAGTTGGCAGCTAATAGGATGTTAGTTGGCGTAATGCTATTTTTCCAGGTGAGCTTATTGAGTAGAGTTTCTGTATTATTGGGTAGGGGTTGTGTGTTGGCAGTGTCAAGCTTTTCTAAGACAGATTTAATGCCCGCGACAAACAACTTTTGAGATTTATCAATTTTAGGGTTAATAGCGTTAACTTTGTCTAATTGAGTTTCTAAGTACAGGCGTAGTGAGTCATAATTAGCTTGATTTTTATCTTCATCCTTATCTTTATTCTTATCCGTAGTAAGCTCATTAAGGTCAGTTAATTTGTTTTCTATCGCTTCAATGTGAGATTTAACAAACTGCCAGTGTTCGTTATTGGCTTTTCTTTCCGCATTAGCAGCAATAGTTTCAGCAATAGTGATAGTTTTAGCATCAGGGGCTTTATCCACACGGTGTTCGGCGTTCTTGCCATTGGTCTTATCTGAGTTGGTTAAAGGCAAAGGCAGCATTGCCGGCAGAGGCAACCTGTTAGTAGGTAAAGGTTGTAACTGTGGCGTATTAGGTTCTAAGGTTTCAACAGTAGGTTTGTTTGCGGACATAGATAACTCCGATATGTTTAGATAAGCGAAAATGTTGGGGTTTGGCAAAAGTTACAAACAACTAAGCAAACCCCAGTAAACAGAATGTTTAGCGTTTAGGAGTATTGGTAATCTCGACATATTGCTGACGATACTTCGCCGCAATATAGTCTACGATCTCTTGGCTACGGGCTTTGCCAGTAGCGACGAGGGCGTTGACGGTAGAGGCGAGATTAATACCAAGGGATTGTCCATGCTGACGGTAAAAGTCATCCTTAGTTTTTCGTTCTAGCTCTATCGCTTTGCGGATATTCCCTTCCGTGAGAAGTAGTAAGAAATTTTTCTCAGGATTGGCTTTAGCATTAGGTTCGCTAGGATGACAGAAAGTTTGTAGGATATGGCTTATTAAGGTTTCGCTGTCATAAGTTGACAGTGCGATCAAAGCATTTAGGTAGTCGCCTGTCATGACATCGTAACTAAACCAATCACTTACGGCTCTAAATTGAGGTCTGATCCCTCTGAGAATATGAGTGCGGATGGGGATATTCTTTAGGCGTGTGAAGTTAGGCTGCTCATCGCCTGCTTGATTTTGGTTAGCATCAGTTTGCTTTACGAGGACAGGT
>JAHFUF010000738.1 GCA_023265235.1 Blastocatellia bacterium | reverse complement strand
TAGTATTACAGGGACATTTTTCCTTTTACCAGAGCCTAAACGACGTATTAATCCTGACCGTAAAGGGGGGTTAGCTATTTATTTAAGAGTTTTTGAATACCTTAAAATGCCTAGTTTAAGAAATTTGTTAATTATTTTTCTCTTCTTTGCTCTACCTTTTAACCTATTTACCTCAATGTTTGCGCTTTATGCATTAAAACAACTAAGCTTTACAGCTCGCGATACAGGGTATTTTCTCGCTGTAGTAGGCTTATTTGGGATAATTTGGCAAGGGGGCGCAGTTAGCCCAATAGTAAAAAGAATAGGAGAAACAAAAGGGTTAATACTAGGATTGTTGTCCAATATGATAGGCTTATTTGGCATAGTTTTTGTCGATAAATGGTGGAAGTTAATCATAGTTGCGGTTTTCTTTTCTTTTGGTACAGGTATGACACGCCCAGCATTAACTAGCTTAATTACCCAAGCTGCTCCAGAAAATCGCCGCGGAGGAGTACTGGGTATAACCTCTTCAATAGAAAGCTTTTCTCGTATTGCTGCCCCGCTTATGGGAGGATGGTTGATAGGTAGCTTGCATGCTAATTGGCTAGGACTTGCAGGAGGTTTTCTCACCCTAATTGCTTTGTTATTAACAATTTTTGGACGGTAAATAGTACTCTATATGTTCGCTCTTTGCACAATTTTTGGACGATACCGTTAATATTTCCTCGTTCTAACGGATTTTGTGTTTTTTGTGTTTTAAAGATTCTGGTATATTTTTCTAGAAACTCTAATCCTTCTTTTTCAACAAGTTAGCAAGGTTACAAAATTCAGTTTAGTGCTAAAATCTTTAAAAACACAAAATCCGGTAGAACGAAAAATTCTTACCTCAAACACTCAAACAACTTTATCTAGCACAAGTTAACGCACGTCCGCCATCAATAGCATAGGTCGCGCCTGTAATCCAACCTGCTTGATCAGAAGCAAGAAATAAAACAAGCTCTGCCACTTCTTCGGCTGTTCCTGGTCGTCCAATTGGGTGAGTGGTCTTGCTACGTTCTAAAAATGCTTGATAATTTTCCTCCGTCATTCCACTACGACGATGTAGGTTAGTAATCACTACACCAGGATTAACCGCATTTACTCTAACACCACGCTCAGCCAGTTCTAGTGCTGCACAACGTGTTAGTTGATCAACCGCCGCTTTACTAACACAGTATGCCAGTACTCCAGGGAAAGAACGTAGCCCAGTAACACTAGAGATATTGACAATATTTCCCTGAGGAGCGTTCATATAGGGAAGCACTAGCTGCATCATTTCAAAGACGACACGTAGGTTTATTTGCATCATTTCATCCCAAGCAGCCATAGTAGTATTAGCAATTGATCCCATACTAATAATTCCTGCGGCATTAACGAGGATGTCGATTTTACCTAGTTGAGCTATGGCCATTTCCACTGCTTGTTTTGGCCCGCTGCTATCAGAGAGGTCTGACACAATTGGATAAACCTGCCCGTCAGCTTTAGAAATAGATTCTATAAGTTGTTGTAAAGTTTTTTCATTACGTCCAATAAGTGCAACCTTTGCACCAGCTTGAGCAAAACGCTTAGCTACGGCTGCTCCAATCCCAGAACTTGCTCCAGTAATTAATGCTACACGATCTTGTAATTGTTTCATTATCCTTATTTAACCTCTAGTTTTTAGACTCTGTTGGGCCATCAATTCGCACCCAAGCAAAATAGCCGCCTTTTAAGGCAGATACTTTTTTAAAGCCACGTTCTTTTAGTAAACCAACGTAATAATTACTTGTTGCCTCATCTGGACAAGAACAATAAGTAACAATTTCTAAGTCTTTTGATACTGCTTTAATTTTGTCGTCTAATTCTTTTACTTCTTCAACACGTATATCGTTTTTAATACGATTATTACTACTTTTATATTGACCTTCAGAACGAACATCAAGTATTACAACCTTTTCACCTTTATTAAGTTTTGCTAGTAAGGTTTCAGCAGTAATTAAGTTGTCGTCATGTGAGCCTTGAGCTTTGGTTAAAGCATAGTTGCTTGGTAACCATGCTAACAATGTGGCCATTAACACTATTAATAAGCCATAAACTTTCATTAGTAGTTTCTCCTAATTCAAGATAATTTTGGTTTAATTATAGGAAGACTTATTAGAATAACATTAAGTGTTTAAGGATGTCTTGCTTTTGGTGCTGACAAATCGGGTTGTTTTTGTTAATAAAAACTGTTGCTTACCTTAGACTATTAGCCTTAGAGCTAAAATACTATTTCTGATATAGAATTACTATCAGGTGAGAAAATAAACAGTCTTCTAGCCGCTTGATTTGCTTCTATTTGCGTAGGTGATTTAACTAGAAATGGTTCTTGGGGAATTGATAAACCTATTGGTAATTTCTCTCTAAAGCGGTGGCATAGGTGTAATGGAAGTGGACTCTTTGTTGTGTTTAGCTTAAGAAATAAATACAGGGTAGGAATAAAAATCACAGTATAGTCATTTACCAAATTTAAATGTCCAGTTGTTGATCCTGGTAGTTTAGCTACCAAAAAGCGATGTGCCTCAGGGTCTTGTGCCCAAAGTAAAATACCATTTGCTTGATCTGTTAATTGTAATAACCTACAACGAAATTTAATCGTTTGGCTAATCCAAGGATACTTGCTTAAATCTTCATTTAAGTTAGGAGCAAATAGTTTTTTAAACAAAGCAGAGGTATTGTCTAACTTTAGGTTAGGATATTTTTTTTGTACCACAGCAAGAAAAATTTCAAGTAAATTATCAGTAACTTCCAAAGCGATTGTACTTAAGAGTAGCTTAAAGACTTTATCGTCTAAAAGATCTGGGGGTTTTCCTTGCTCAAGCTCAAAAATACTTTGAGTAGGGATTTCAAACAAATGGCGTAACCGTTCACGGGGTAAAACGAATATGAAAATTGGCAGGAATATGGTAATCAAAGAGCAATGGAAATAGGTGAACTTGTAAGGCTCAAAAATAATATAAGTAATGAAGATTGGAAT
>JAHFUF010000129.1 GCA_023265235.1 Blastocatellia bacterium | reverse complement strand
AAAGACAATTGGTCAGTAATATTAGACCAAACTGCTTTTTATCCTACAGGAGGCGGACAGCCGTTTGACACTGGCCATTTGGGAAGGCTCAAGTGGTTGATTGTATTGACAATGACGAACATATTATACACATTCTAGACAAAGCCATTAGTGGAACTGTCCTAGGGGAAGTTAACCCATTACGTCGTCGTGATCACCTACAACAACATACTGGCCAACATATTCTTTCACAAGCATTTATACAAATAGCTAAAGCTGAAACTCGCGGGTTTCATTTAGGGACAGATAGTTCTACCATAGATCTAGAAATTGACCAAATTAGCCCAGAACTTATTGCTAAAGCTGAAGATCTGGCAAACAAAATCATTTTTGAAAACCGCCCAATTCAAATTCATTTAACTAATGAAAAAGACAAATTCCCAATTCGTAAAGACACAGAAAGAGAAAACTCCATTCGTATCATAGAAATTCAAGAGTTTGATTTTTCTCCTTGTGGAGGCACACACGCGCACCAAAGCGGTGAAGTTGGACTAATAGTTATACGTAGTATAGAGCGTGTTAAACGACTATGGCGAGTAGAATTTTTGTGTGGTCAACGAGCACTTTTAGATTATAGGGCGGCTCATCAAACAGCGATAGAAACAGCTAAACTCTTTTCTGCTGCTCGTGATAAATCTCCTGAACTAGTAATAAAATTACAACAAGAACTTAAAGATCTACAAAAACATAACCGCGAACTACTTAATCAAGCCCTTAGCGTGGAAGCAACCAACATTTATAACACCTCTACTCCTAACAGTAATAATCTTAGAATAGTAAAAGCTACTTTTAACCGTAGTTTAGACGAGTTAAAAACCCTAGCTCAGTTGCTAGTAGCACAACCCTCTATAGTAGCCTTATTAGCAACAACTTTAGAGTCCCCTAAAATAATTTTTGCTTGTAGTAACGACATAGATATTGACTGCGGTACGTTACTTAGTCAATTTTGTAAAGAATTCGGTGGTCGTGGCGGTGGAAAAGCAGAGTTTGCTCAAGGTGGATTACCTATAGGAACAGAATTTGAAACAGCGTTAGAAAGTTTAGCAAAATCTCTCTAAAACCCTTATGAATAAACCTAAAGTCTTGTTGGTATTTACTGGTGGCACTATTTCTATGCAAATAGATCCAGTTATAGGAGCAGCAATTCCAGTGCTTTCTGGTGAACAGATTCTTACTAATGTTCCTGGGCTAGACGCTTATGCAGATTTTGAAATTTTTAATTTCTCTAAACTCCCTGGCCCGCATATGACCCCATTGCTAATGCTGGAGCTAGCACAGGAAGTTAAACAACTACTTAATAGCCCTGATATTTGCGGTGCAGTAATTACTCATGGAACAGACACATTAGAAGAAACGGCATATTGCCTAGACCTATTGATTGCTAGTGATAAGCCAGTGGCATTAGTAGGAGCAATGCGTAATAGTTCTGAACTTGGTTGGGATGGCCCGCCTAATTTAATTTCTGCTATTCGTGCGGTTACTTGCGAAGCAGCAAGGGGTTTAGGTGTTATTGTTGTCTTTAATGATCAAATTCATGCAGCTAGTGAAGTTACTAAAACGCATACTGAATCATTGGACACTTTTCAAAGCCCTGATTTTGGTTCATTAGGTATAGTTGATAAAGACAGAGTGTTAATCTTGCGTCGTCCTGTTTTACATGAACATATTGAAACCAATAATGTTGACACTCATGTTGATATTATAAAAATGGCTGCTGGGGTTGATGATCGCTTAATTCGTTATGCGGTTGAAAGTGGTGCTCATGGTCTTGTTATTGAAGCTTTAGGAAGAGGTAATATTCCTACTTATGCTCTACCAGGAATTGAGTTTGCAACTGAGCGCAATTTACCCGTAGTAATTGTGTCTCGTTGTTTGCGAGGCCGTGTGTTAGATACTTATGGATACAAAGGTGGAGGCCATGAGTTACGCCAAATGGGAGCTATTTTAGGAGGCTCGCTTTCTGGACAAAAAGCACGAATCAAACTGATGTTAGCACTTGGCTATACAAATGATGTAGAAGAAATTAGAGCAGTTTTTGAGAAAAATTTTTACTAAACTGTCAAATCCAGCAGTAAAAGCAAGGCTTGTAAATAGGCTAGCTAAATAAAATAGAAATTATTTTTCAGAGCTATTATTACTTGCCAGATGGATTTTGGATCATTAAACTGCCTAGGGAGGGAAGAAAACGTGATGGCAACTTTATCAACTACTGACACTTGCCCCCAATGTGGGGAAACTTACTATTACTGTGAAGATTGCGGGGGTATTCTTGAGGCTTGTTCTAATGGTTGTTGCTATGGGCCAGAAGGGCCAACTTATTTAGCTGATTGTGTTTGTGATTATTCTATCCAACCCAAGTAACTTAAAATCTTATAACCTATCAATTGCCCAGAACAGTAAGGGGCAGACCTAGGTGTCTGCCCTTCTTTAGAATCAAGACGTATTAATTAAAAGCCTGATGCCCTGTGATTTCTGCTCCTAGGACTAGGGTATGAATGTCATGCGTACCTTCATAAGTATAAACTGACTCTAAGTTGTTCATATGACGCATAATTGGGTAGTCTCCACTAATCCCATTACCACCTAAAATCGTTCGTGCTTTTCTAGCTACTTCCATAGCCATATGAACATTATTACGTTTAGCCATAGAGATTTGGGTTGGGGTAATTTTACCTTGCTCTTTTAATCGCCCTAATTGATAGGATAAAAGCTGAGCTTTAGTAATTTCTGTTAACATATCAGCAAATTTGGCTTGTTGTAATTGAAAAGCAGAAATAGGTTTACCAAACTGAACTCGTCCTTGAGCATAATCTAGTGCTGTTTGATAGCAAGCCATTGCTGAGCCAATTACTCCCCAAGAAATGCCATAACGTGCTTGTGATAGGCACATTAATGGAGATTTTAAGCCTTTGGTAAGAGGTAAAATATTTTCTTCTGGGATTTCACAATCAGAAAATACTAACTCTGAAGTAACACTAGCTCTTAACGAATGTTTACGATGTATTTCTGGGGCAGTAAAGCCTTCTGTGCCTTTTTCTACTAAAAACCCGCGAATTGTATCATTACCATCATCAGTTTTTGCCCAAACTACTGCAATATCAGCAATTGTGCCATTGGTAATCCAAGCCTTTGTCCCATTAAGGAGCCAGCCCTTTTCGGTACGTTTAGCCCTAGTAACCATTCCAGCAGGGTTTGAACCAAAATCAGGTTCTGTCAATCCAAAACAGCCTATTTTGTCACCTTTCGCCATTGCTGGCAGCCATTTACGTTTTTGTTCTTCTGTACCAAAAGCATAAATAGGATACATTGCTAGTGAGCCTTGGACGCTAGAGAAACTACGAATACCACTATCTCCTCTTTCTATTTCTTGTATTACTAACCCGTAAGCAACAGCACCTAAGCCTGCACAGCCATATTCTGTAGGAAGGCTAGCACCTAAAACCCCTAAATCTCCTAAAGGTTTAACCAATTCTGTAGGAAATCTTGCTTTTTCATAACAATCTTCAATAATAGGAATTAATCGTTCTTCGATAAAATCCCTAACAGAATCCCTTGTTAATTTTTCTTCATCTGTAAGCAGTGAATCAATATTATAAAAGTCCACACCTTTAAATTTTGCCATATAAACTCCAAGATAATTTATTTTTGCTAAATGTCTTTATGTCTTTTTTAAGTGCTCAACGCCTTTCGGCCATCAGAGGAATCTGAACAACATCATAGAAATATGATAAGTGGTAAGAATAACACCAAATTAATCTAACTCGCTACCCAAAATCGGCTTGACCAGACCATTATCACAAGATTACTCTATTAGTCAGTTTCCTCAAGTCTTAACATACTCTCAACCAAAATCTGGAGAAAATTATGAAAGTTTCTTTGCGTAAACTAGCTCATGCTCGTTCTGGAGATAAAGGCGACACTGCTAATGTAGGTCTAATTGCTTTACAACCTCAATATTACCCATTCCTAGTTAAAGAAGTAACCAGTGAGCGTGTAAAAACACATTTTGCTGGTATTTGCAAAGGTGAAATAGAACGCTATGAACTACCGAACCTTGGTGCACTTAACTTTTTATTACATGAATCTTTAGGTGGTGGTGGTACACTTTCGCTTAAGACAGATGCCCAGGGTAAAACCTATAGCTCTGCACTTCTAAGAATGGAAATTGACGTGCCTGATGATTTTGAAATAACAAACAAATAGGTAGGTAGCTATGTCAGATTACACAAAAATACTCTATAAGCTTGATGGAGTAATTGCCCATATCATCCTAAATCGCCCAGAAAAACGCAACGCCCTAGATGACACAATTGTTGCTGAAATAAAACTAGCTCTAAAAGCTGCTAATGAAGACAGAGAAATCCGCGTAGTAGCAATTGAGGGAGCAGGAACGGACTTTTGTTCTGGAGCAGATTTGTCTGTGCTACAAAAAATTGCTCGTAGCTCGATTATAGAAAACCTAGAAGATACAGGTTTATTAATGGAGCTATTTGTCCAAATCCGTAATTTAACAAAACCTGTGGTAGCAGTCGTGCGTGGACGTGCTTTAGCTGGAGGCTGTGGTATTGCTACAGCTTGCGATTTAATTTTAGCCAGTGAAACCGCCCAATTTGGTTATCCAGAAGTTAAAATTGGCTTTATACCTGCTATGGTAATGGCAATTTTACGGCGTTCTGTCAGTGAAAAACGGGCTTTTGAGTTAGTTACTTCTGGCGAACCTGTTTCAGCTAGCGAAGCTGAGCGTATAGGGTTAATCAACCAAGTTTACCCTGATAGTGAATTTGATAGCAAAGTAGCAGAATATTTGTCTGCCTTAACTCATAAGAGTGCTTCAGCAGTTTTTTTAACTAAACGCTTACTTTATCAAATGGATGGGATGAGTTTTGAGACAGCATTAAAATCTGGTATGGATGCCAACACTATTTGCCGTGTTACTGAGGACTGCCAACAAGGAATTGCTAGGTTTTTGAAAAAATAGACTGTTTGTTAATTTTTTGCTTGCCAGAAAGTAGGCTCACTAATGGCTAAGGCTCGCTCTACAGCGATAGCAACAAACCCCATAGTATAACGGGCATTAATTTCTAGTAGCGGATGTAGCCCTTTTATATGTTCTAGAGCATCAACCCCAGCAGGGCCTGTGTAACCTTCATCAAACAAGCGTTTCCCAACTCGCTTTGCTATTTCTTCTAGCTCAACCAAACGCTGTGATGGAATTGTGCGACCAAGTAAATAGCCTGTTCCTGTGCCAGCACCATTGGTTTGAAGGTCGCTAATACCAAATACCTCTACTTTTCCATTAGGTAAAACATAAATGGTTATACCATATTCACGAATGACTTTTAACCAGGGTTGAAAAATTAACTGTTCTCCTAGTTCAAACCGTCGCTCTACCCAAACGGCTGAAGCACCAACTAAATTAGGCCCACGCCCTAAAACTCTTTCTCTAGCGGCTACTCCCATTGGGCTTTTAATTACCCATTTATCCTCAGGATGTGGACAACCTTGCATAACAAGCTCGTTTAACTCTCCAAAACTTGCTGCTATTCCAGCCTTAGACATCGCAATTCCCCATTCTTGCTCTAACTGAAAGCTAAAGAGCTTAGAATTAATTCTTGTGATTAACTCTAAGCTAGGAGCATTTACTATAGCCTCTAGCTTACTACCTAATCTAATAACACTAGTAGTCCATCCCCAAGGAGTAAAAACCTTATTTGGATGTTTAGTTTTACAGTCTAAAGCAATTAAATCTACCTGTTGTTTTTGGGCTAGTTTGATAGTGTCTGATGACCAAGGTTTTTCTAGCAGTAGCGCGTCGCCCGGAGAGGCTAACCAAAGGAGGTTTGGGGCAAGACGATGATTTATTTTTTCTACAATAGGGCTACAGAAATACTTGCCTGTTGGCGGGATAGCTAACTCCATTTCAAAGTCAGCATTCATATACCAAAGTCTTGCACTCATAAGCATTATATCAATTTTTTATAACTACTTTTTAGTAGCCATTACCATTGCTTGTTTAGAGTCTTGGGCAAATCTTTTTTGTAACATCCGACAAACAGGATGTCCTAGTTTTACTACAAAATAGTTTGGTTTAGAAAAAGCTAGTAGATCGTACCACACTGTATTATCTTGGTGGTGCCATTCTACGCTAAAGCACTCTTCACCAGATTCTGCATGTACTGGTAATGTGCCATAAGCAAAGCCAAATCTTTCAACGTCACCACATTCATTCAATGTATAAACTATTCGTGCAGCATTGAGTGACCAAAAACCAAAATGGTGAGCCATTATTGCTACTGTCGTACCTTGTGCTATAGGTGTGTCTGGCCAACAAAGTTCTAACCAAGAAAAATTAAACATTTTCCAACTTTTTATAGCTGCAATGGCACAGAGAAAAGTCTCTTTTCCTGTGCCCAACTGGATACGGTTATGATCCATTACATAACCCAAAGGTTCTTTATTCTTGGAAATACCTTGATGAGGATAAGAAAAGGGCTTATCCCTTTGTGTAGCAATAAAGTTTTTAATCTCAGCTAATGATGGTTTTTGTAAACAAAACATAGAAAAATGTACTAGCAAAAATTAGGCTAAGATTTAACGACGGTGTTTTTTACCCCTACTACCTTTACCATGCTTGCCATAAACTTTTTTTTCTGGGAAATCTTTAACATCTACTAATACAGGGCTTTGGTCAGGAAAAATATTAGTAAATCTAACAGGCATAGGAGTTAGCCCTAGTTCAGGAACTAACTCAGTTAAAAGTTGATCTTGTTCTTGACGAAAATAGTTTACTTTGCCAACCATATTAAAAATAGCAAACATTACTGGCCCATATTGCTTGGTATAAATCACTCCTTGCAAAATAGATGCACCATCATCAGTAACATGTAAAGTACCTGTTTTAGCAACAACTGCGCCTAATAACGGAGTACCATTTAGCCTTGTGGCTAATGTTCCTGAATCAACCCCAACAATGGGCATAATGTCTTCTACTTTCATTTGGTATGATTTTAGTAGTCCAATCATCTTTTGAAAGATCTTTATTGAAGCTCGCGTAGTAATACGGTTATAGTCTAACCCTGAAGCATGTGTAATCTCTAGTTGTTGAGGTTTTAAGTTAAATTCTGTTTCTAGCTCTGTTTCTACTGCTGCTATTCCTCCAAGCATTAAACCAAAATGCTCAGCATAGTAATTATCACTAAAAGCATTCATAGAAAGTAATAACTCTTTTAATGGTTGTGAGTAGTGAACAGCTAATAAAACCTTTCCCTCATCTTTAGACCTATCAACAACTTCTAGGGCAGCAACAGATTTAGAAAAATGAATTCCTATAGTTGATTTTAATTTTGAATAAACAAATTCTGGATTTGAGCTATGACGCAAAAGCATTGGGCCCTTTATAATCAATGAGCCTTCAACTTTTTTAATTCCTTGGCTACGAATGCTTGCACCAAAACTTGCAGCATCAGCTACAGTAAAATTAGGATCACCTTCTGTTTCTATAACTATATCTCCATAAAGGGTTTGTTTAGACTCATCAACTAAACCTGTAGTGTAGGCAAGGGTTTTAAACTTATGGTCTGGTTCAAACCGTTTTAAGGCTAAATAGCAAACAGCCAGTTTCATTACAGAAGCAGGATTAAGTGCAACATCTGCATTACATTCAACCAAAGTTTTTCCATCTAGGGTTTCTACTAGCACTGACTGAAAATCCATTGGTGAGCCATTATCACCAAGACGTGTAAAGTAGTTTTCTAAAGATGTTAAATTTTTAGGAGTAACTGACTCTGGTTTAATAATAGCCGCTTTTGCGACTGCCATTTTTTCATTATTTTTTCCTGAAAATAAAATTGATGTAGCTTTTTCACGAAAAGCTAAAAAGAATACTAGTAAAAAAAGAGTAGTTAGAGTAACGAAAGTTTTCTTCACCTAATTCTGCTCCTAGGCTTAAAATATTAAAATTTTTGTTTTAATTTTGTTTTAATTTAGCCCTATTTTTAAGTTTGGATTTGGTTCTTAAAAGAGGCTTTTGGGCTAGGTTAGCAAAATAATAAACGAGCATTTAGCTAACTGCCAAGAAAAAAGTGCATTATTTTGGTAGGTAATTTGTTTCTTAGTCAATATGTTTAACTTATTGGGTTTATACTTTCTTAAGCCTTACATATTAACTCGTAAGGCAATAGGATTATTAGGATCTAATTCTAAAGCTCGTTTAAACATAGTCCTAGCTTGAGCAGTGTTTGAAAATAGTTGATAAAAAAGTCCTAACTCTGCACAATACTCTGAATTTTTTGGAGCAAGCTCCATTGCTTTTAAGTAAGCGTTTTCAGCCTGGCGAATATGCTCAGGCAATTTTAACAGGCTACGAGCTAAAGCCACTTGGTATTCAGGGTTTTCTGGGTCAGCACTAATAGCTTCTAGTAGCATTTTGCGAGCCTTATCAAAATAACGCTTACGATAAAACTCTATTGCAACTTCATATTCTTCACTTCCTGGAATTCCAGGAATTAATGGCGGTAGAGGTTGAGTTCCATGCAAAGATTGCCCTAATTCGGCACTCACTTTACCATCAACAAAATGTCCTGTACCTCTTGCCATAGTGGAAATTGGCTTTAAGGTAAGATCATAACTAGCACGTCTTTTATCATCGGTTAGAGTGTAATAGGCTTCCGCTACACGTTCAAAAATCGCTTTAAGATCTGTTTTCACATTTAGGTGATAACTAGAGAGTTGTGAGTGTCTATCAGGATGAAATTTCTTTGCTAGTTCACGAAATGCGTCTGTAATTTGTTCTTTAATACTTTTACGACCAACATCTAGTACAGCATAATGATCACAAAAGCGGAATTTTTGTAGTAATAATTCTACTTCATAACAAAATTCTGCGGCTGAGCGTGCATCAAAATCAGCCAATAATGGAGCAGATTCAAATAGTTCAGCAAACTTTGCCACTTCTACCAGTAAACGTTCAGCCTTAGCTTCAAAAGGTACTAGCATTCCTGTTTCTATCAACCCACAAATGGTTCTTAAGGCTACTTCCTCATTTAAGCCAGCAAGACTACGTAACTGATTAATTGACATTGGTTTATCAATTTTTTCTATTACAGCTATCTCATCTCTATGTAAAGTCAGAGCTTGAAAAAGAGATAAAAGGTCTGAAGTAGGGATTAAAACCCGCTCACAATCTCCTAGCCATTTTTCCAATAGGCTGCGATCTTTCAAATGGCGAATTCCAGCAAAAATAACATCTGCGGTTGAAAGCGATAAAAGCATTTCATTTTCTAATTTAGCTCCAGGTTCAAAGACAAATTCGCCATCTATCCATTCAAAAGTTGAGTAAAGTAATTGCAAAATTTGTTGAACCAATAGTGGTTTTAATTCTTCTAGCTGCATTAACCCCAAAGTAGTAATGGCTTTACTAAAACGATAACCAACATTACTCATTAACTTACAGATTGTATCAAGGTCTGATTGAGAAATTCTTTTTCGCTTTACTAGTTTCTCCCCTAATAAATTTTCTGATTCAGCGCTACTAGCAAAAGCAATTGCTCCATCAACAAAGTAGAAACTAGTAATTAGCCCTGATTTAGAAACACGTAAAGAGCCTGTTAATTGTTGTTGGTAAAAAGCTCGCATTAAGCGAGGCATTGTAGTATTACTAAATTGACCTTTATATTCAAGAAAAGGAGTTAAGCTATTTTGAGAGCTAGTTTTTTTCACTGCTACTTGATTTGCAGCA
>JAHFUF010000128.1 GCA_023265235.1 Blastocatellia bacterium | reverse complement strand
ATCAGGGGCTGCACCTTCGCCATGAGGGTTTGCATGAGGATTAGCATGAGGGTTTTCTCCTCCACCTGCTGGGGCCATCATAGCTAGCATTGTTTGAGAAAATCTTTCTCGGTAACTATCTACTGGGCACTCAATTTGTTCAGCTATTAATGGGCGATCAGGTTGAGAGAACCTATCAATGATACTTAATCCATTATTTGCTACTGCACGAGCAAGTCTTTGAGGGGCATTAGTTCCAATTACTCTCCATCTTTGGTTGCGAGCAAATTCTACGATTGGGCGGTAATCAGGCATATAGTTAGACCAAGGGCGGGAGCGAGAAAGAAACTCTGTTTCTGAAATTCGGCCAGCAAAATAGTCATCTAAAGAGACTTGAGCATCACGTTCAAACATTTCCATAGCTACAATGCTATTAGGGCGACGACGCGCTACACCTTGGACAATTGCCAATTCTAGCTTGTGGCCATCGTCATCGTTATGCTGTTCACCAATAAAAACCACTTCACCTTTAGTAACATTTGCTAGTAATGTCTCTAGATCAATCCATTGTTTAGCCTGTGTGTCATAAACACGATGGGGAACATAATACTGTGGAACTACCGTCTGTTGGGCTTGTAGGGAAATAGGTAAAAGTAAAAATACAAATAAAACTAGAAAAAACATTAATTTTTTCATGAGAATACCTTTCCAAATGTAGATGATTTGTTTCCTTGAATATAAAGGTAATATTGCGTTAAGTAAATATGAATACTGTAGAGAAATAATAAAAAGAAGCGTCTGTGCAAAACCCTATTATGTGTAGGTAATTATTTAGTTAATTACTAGGGTAAAACAGTAGGGTCAAAATGATTAATCCTGCCCAATAGAAAGTTTCTAGAGTTTCTGTAAGGGGTTGGATTTTCTTTAACCATCCATACAAATGTACAAACACCATTAAAACGAAATTGCAGAGGATAAAATCAAAATAGTATTTTTGTGTAATAGGGTTTTCAGCAGCTTTTAAGGCAAAAACAGCAATTACACAAATTACTGCTCCTAAACAACGACCAAAATAAACGGCTAAATCAGTTTTATCAGGAATATCCCATCTTAGCACTTTAGCCCACTTAATGGGGCTGATTAGCATTGGTAGACCAAAAAAAATTATTGTCCCTATTGTAATTATATAAAGATACTCACTAGAGTAATTTTGCCAAAGTCCCAGCATAATAGGTTATTTCCATAGAGAACATAATTTTACAGTCTTTCTTTGGTTAAATTCTTTTTAGAGTTATTTAGTTAATCAAGTAATAAACTACGAGCAATCAACATACGTTGGACTTCAGAAACTCCTTCGCCAATTTCTCCTAGTCGTGCGTCTCGGTAAAGCTGTTCAACACGATAATCTGCAATATAACCATAGCCACCATGAACTTGTACTGCGGCATCTGCGGCGCGTTTTCCTACTTCAGAAGCAAATAATTTTGCCATAGAAGCTTCACGAGTAACATCAGCACCAGATTGGAATTTCCAAGCAGCTTGTAACACTAACATTTCTGCTGCATCAATTTCAGCTTTTACTTCTGCAAGACGAAAACTTACATCTTGATGGTTGTAAATAGCTGTACCAAAAGCTTCACGCTCTACAGCATATTTTATTCCTTCTTCCAAACTGGCTTTGGCAATGCCAAGAGAAAAACATGCCATACCAATACGAAAGAAAGTCAAGCATTCCATTACACGATAAAACCCTTGGTATTCTTCCCCTAAAAGGTTTTTTGCCGGTACTCGACATTCATCAAAATATAAAGCACTAGTTGGTGAACCACGAACACCCATCTTTTCCATTGCTGGGCCAGAACTCCAACCAGGACAATCTTTATCAACTATAAATAAACTCATGCGATGTGCGCCGCTTTTTTCTCCTGTGACGGCTAGAACTACTACGCAATCAGCAATAGGGCCATTAGTAATAAACATTTTTGACCCATTAAGAATATAATAATCTCCATCGCGAATGGCTTTAGTTTTGACGGCGGCCAAGTCTGAACCAGCACTTGGTTCAGTTAAAGCTAATGCTCCAACTATTTCTCCACAAACAACAGGTTTTAAGTATTGTTCTTTTTGTTCTTCTGTTCCTAGCTTAAAAATGGTGTAGCCACATAAACCTGTGCTTGCACCCATAGATAAAAATGTTGAAGGGCAGGTTTGTGCAAGTTCTAACCAAGCTAAAGTATTGGTCATAATGTCTGCATCGCTACCACCATATTTTTCAGGGTAAACCAAAGAGGAGAGACCAAAATCACCAAGTCTACGTAAATTCCGACGCAAAATCCCTACATCGTTTTCAATTGCACGAGTATGAGGGAGTATTTCTGCACGACAAAGATCCCTTAATGATTTTAAGTATTGTTGTTGGACATCGCTGAGTTCAAAATCCATAAGCTTATCTATTTACAAAAGGTTAGTAGATTTTAATTTATATTTTTTGCAAGCTTAGTAATAAACCAAGCCTGCAAAATTATTAGCTTTAAGTTATTAACTAGCGGCTGATTCTGTAGTGTTATCTGTTGGAGGTGTAGCTTCAGGCTCAGTCGAAGGATTTTCTATGGCACTAGCTTCAACATTTGTTTCACCATCTTCTTCGGAAGTAAACTCATAAGTAACTTCGACTTTAGCACAAATGTCATTCCACATACTCATAGGGCGCATTAGCTGCATTAGAGTCATTTTATTACCTTCGAGTTTGTAGTGTGGTGAAGAAAGTGCTCTCATAGGAGTCATTTCACCTTTGTTTAGCGATGCCATCATAGTAAATGGACAAGAGCCACGCATTGCCCAAGTAGTATTAAATGCAGCATTACGAAGTTCTTGCCAAGGAGCCGCTTGGGCTTCATAAGAATGGCTAGAGATTTTACCCTGCTTAAACACCCAAGTCATTATGCGATCTTTGCCATCTGGCCCATCATAAACACGAAAAATAAATGTACCATTAAGTTTTTTAGGTTCTTGTTCAAAAACCGCGTCTGCATTTATTCGTTTAACACATTCTTCTTGCCAAGCTTTTGTATAATATTTGATCATAAAAATTTGCACTCCAAATTTTATAGACTGTTAAATTACTTGTTGTACAAGTGGTTGAAACTCTGCAAATTCAGCTTTGCGAGGGTTAAAAGCCATACAAATATCCATTAATGCAATTTCAGTAACTTTATCTATGGTTTCTTGGTTACTAGGAACATCTAGATCCCTATAGCGTTCTGGGATACCTAATGCTACTTTTAAGTTACGTACTCGCTCAATTGCTAATTTGCCTAACTCTAAGTCAGATAAACCTGTTTGAGTAACATTAAAAGCTCGTGCTAAGGCAGCATAACGCGACGGAGAGCTTTCTAGATTAAATTCCATTACATAGGGTAGGGCCACAGCATTTGATAATCCATGGTGTAGCCCATAAAGACCGCCAATAGTGTGAGAAATAGCATGAGTAGCACCCACAGGAGCGTTGGAAAAAGCCATTCCAGCAAGCATTGAAGCAATTTGAAGCTTAGCACGAGCATCAAGATTACTAGGGTCTTTTACTGCTATTTCTAAGTTATCATAAATCATTTCTGCTGCTCGAAAAGCTAAAGCCTCGGAAATGGGTTGGTTTTCTGTAGAAACATAGGCTTCAATTGCATGAGTAAGTGCATCCATTCCAGTATAAGCAACCAATTTAGCTGGTAGAGTTGCTACCATCTCTGGATCTAGCATTGCTATTCTAGGGTAGAGGTGTGGGCTAGCAATGGTTATTTTGGTTTTTGTTTCATGATCTTTAACCACTGCGCCAACAGAAACTTCGCTACCTGTACCAACTGTAGTAGGAATAGCAACAATAGGAATACATTTACCTGGCACCATAAAGCCGCCTTCATAGTCTCGCACTTCACCACCATGAGTGCCTATTAAGGAAGCAAGTTTAGCTGTATCCATTACGCTACCTCCTCCAATGGCGATGATAAGATTTATTCCTAAATCATTAATTTCTTTGGCACATTTAGCAACTATTCTTAGATCTGAATCTGGCGGCACTTCATCAAAAATAGCTTTTATTTCATAAACAGAATCGACTAGTCCAGCTTTTACTTTATCGACTAATCCTGCGGCTAAGACACCTTTATCAGTAACAATCATTACATTATTACAAGAGGCTAAATCGTCTTCTACTTGTAATTCCATACCTAAGGCTGCAACTTTGCCTATACCATATTTTATTTGTGTTGGAACAAAAAAAGTAAACTCTGCACGGTCAAAAGGTTCATTTCTGTTAATAAATCCCATAAAAATCCTCACAGGCAAATTATAAGGTTAAAATTTCATGCTTTTTAGTAACTCAGAGGCGATAATCATTTTTTGTACTTCTGAAGTACCAGCTCCAATGGTTGATAAACGAACATCTCGATAGAATCTTTCTACAGGGTATTCGTGAATATAACCATAACCACCAAAAATCTGTACTGCTTCGCTTGATACCTTAACTGCGGATTCAGTAACAAATAATTTACAAACAGACGCTTCTAACATTGCACGCTGTGCTTTTTCCTTCATACAGGCAACTCGGTAAATCAAGAGTCGAGAAGCATCTATCATAGTTTTCATATCAGCAAGTTTGTGTTGAATAGCTTGGAAATTAGCAATAGGCTTTCCAAATTGCTTACGTTCTTTAGCATACTTAATACATTGTTCTAGTATAAACTGCATTCCTCCAACTAAGGGAGCAATCATACAGGAGCGTTCCCACTCCATAGTCTCTTTGCCAATTTGAACAAAGCCAACATTTTCTTCACCTAAGAGGTTTTCTACAGGCACTTCACAATTATCAAAGTAAAGTTCACTAGTGGTAGAAGTGCGATTACCCATTTTCCTTAAGTTGTTCCCTACAGAAAAACCAAGCATTCCTTTTTCAACAATAAAGGTTGAAATTCCGCGATTGCCCTTCTTTTTATCTGTTACAGCAAAAACAATAAATACATTACCAATAGGGCCATTGGTAATAAACATTTTTGAGCCATTAAGAATATAGCAATCACTTTTACGCTCAGCAGTAGTACGCATTCCTGCCGCATCAGAACCAGAACCGGGTTCTGTTAGACCAAACCCGCCAATCCATTCACCAGAAGCAAGTTTAGGTAAATATTTTTCTTTTTGGGATTCTGTGCCAATCAACCAGATTGGTACGCCAGCTAAAATTAAGTGCGCACCCCAGGCTAGTGTAGTTCCACCATCTGCCCCGCCATGTGCTACTGCTTCCATTGCAATAGCTGTAGCCAAAGGAGAAGCATTACTACCGCCGTATTTTTCTGGAAAGGGTAGCCCTAGCAGCCCCATACTACCTAAGTCACGCCAATTATCCCAAGAAAATTCTGATTTTGCATCATTTTCTTCGGCGCGTGGTGCTAATTTTTCTTTAGAAAATTTATAAATGGAGTTAGAGAAATCTATATATTCTTCTGGTATATTAAGGTTCATAATTTTATTCCAGTAGAAAAATGATGAGAGATAAAGCAATAAGCTATTAATTATCAACAGCTATTTTGCCAGTTAATCGTATTTTTTACCAATAAGTTATCCAGTGGGTCAGAAAAAGAGAAGCACAGCATAGCCAACTTTGGTTGAACTGTCAATTTTATTTGGATTAAGCTGATAAAGACATTAATATTTGGAGCAACTAGACGCAAATGTTAAATACTGGCAGCTATGGTCTATATATAGGCAATATATCTTAGTTTATTTGGAGTAAAAATGAGACGGTTACTTTTAGCAGCTTTACTAACAATCATAATGGCAGCAGGTTTTATTAATGCTAGCCAAGGAAATAGAATAAGTCTTTCCCAACTCAACCCAGAAGGTCAGCCTAAAAACCTCAAAGAGGGAGAATCTCATCGTTATTATGTTTGGAAAGATGAAAAAGGTTGGCATGTGCGAACTACTACAGGACAAACCAAACATTTTTTTGTTGGGACAGTTACTGCTGTAGGTGGAAAAATTCAAAACTTTAGTACTTTTCAGTTAGAAAATAAAGATTTGGTAAAAGTGAATCCTTCTCGTACTCAGCTAGTTTTTGATTTTGCTACTAATCAAAGGATAGATGGGTTTGATTTTCAGTCTGATGCCTCAACTCTACGTTTTGATTTAAAGCTTGATGGCAAACGTAGTTCCGATGTTGTTTATGTTGGGCTTAATGGTGAGAGTCCCAAAAATGTACCTTTTGAGCTTTCTACAACTTCAGCTAAAGGTAATAACGGTACAGGAGCACAAATAATTATTCCATTTGGAGAGCCTAAAGGGATGGGGTCAGGTTCTAGCAAACGTTTTATGCTTTGGCGTGAAAATAATGGAATATGGCACCTGCGTACTACTACAGGTAGAAAACAACATCGTTTTAATGGAGAAATTACTGCTGAAGGAGGAGCTATCTCAGATGTAACTGCTATTAGCACAGAAAAGAAAGATTGGGTAGCTGCTAAAGATCCTAAACACATAGTTTTTAACTTAAGTACTAATGGGGCAATAGATGGGTTTGATTTTCGCACTACAGCTAGTAGCTTAAAGTTTAGTCTTTTTATTGACGGAGAAACACAAACTAATCTAGTTTATATTGGAGCACAAGCTGCTAATCCGCCATCAATACCTTTTAACTTACCAACAAAATAGGAGAAAAAAATGTCTTTATCAGATAAATACGGAGAAGTTTATACTTTAGCTGGGGTCTTGGGTTGTTATGATCTTAATGCTTTTGAAGAAGATGAAGTGCTCACTTTTACAGGCACTTGCCCTGATCGTTATACCCTAGACCAACTTTGGGACAAGGTTAGAGAAATAGATTCCAGCGATGGGGAAAACGAAATGTCATTAAACTTTGGTTTTGACAACGATGATATTTATGGGGAATACGAAGTAAAAAGAGGGGATACCTTGTCAGGGATTGCTAAGAAGCTTTCTCAAGGTAAGTTAAGTTATCAAAAAATTTTTCAGGCAAATCAAGATATTTTAGATGATCCTGATGAAATTAAACCAGGGCAAAAGTTAAAAATTCCTAATTTTTAAGAAGGGTTTTAGAAAAAACCTACAAAGCTTATCAATACGCTAATAAGTTAAAATCTTGTTGGCGTATTTCATTTTTCTTACAGACAGGTTTTCGCTTAAAAATGCATCCAGTAGAGTTAGACCTTTTATATCACAATCTAACTACTCACATTATTTATTACTACGATGCAAACATCAAGTCTAATTCCTAGAGAGAATACCCTAATAGCCAAATATAATATTGAAGTATGGTTAATAGAAGGAGACATTTTTGAATTCTATCAAAACAGTAGCTATTTATTTACTTTAGACAAAGAGCAGTTTAGTTTTACAGTAGAGTTTAGTAAGTTGATTTTTACCTATTGGACAAATAATAAATCTGAAAGCTGGCAAATAACAACGTATAAAATTAAAAATAACCTGTTATATTTTGATGTGTATGTTCCTTTTAGCAAAAGGGTTATGAAACTTTTTCTAAAAAATATAGATAAACATGCGAATTTTCATGGCACTACTCAGGACGCTATTATTGATCGTAAAGGCTACTTATTTTGTCTCTGTAGTTTAATTAAGCAAGAGTTTCCCAATCTAAAGATTGAAAAAGCTAGTATTAATGATAGGGTGAGACTTAATTACAAAGTAGGGGTAGCTAGGCTACTACTTAGCCAAAATGAATTACTAATAGCTGCTGTAGGAATAAGTAGCTATGAAAAAAATTGCAACCTCCAAACGTTATTAGCAGAAGGGCTAAAGTGGTTGTCTATTACTGGAAATAGATTTAAGCCAATCCTTATAAACAAGCTAATGATTTTTGCTCCTGTAAAAATAGTAACACTACTAGCAGAACGCCTTACATTAATTACTCAAGGTCAACAAAGAATAGAGCTTTTTGAAGTAGATGAAAGACAAAATACTATTTTGCCTGTTAATCCTTTTGATCAAGGGGATTTGGGGTTGTCTTTAGCTCGTGACATAAAACTATCAGCTACTAAATCTAAATGTAAAAAAAATACTAACTCAAGTATTTGTGATATTGATGAGCAAATAGATTGGATTAAATCACTTGCCCCTAGTTTAGTAGAAATAAAGCCAAACCATAACAAAAATAAATTAAGCCTACATATTAATGGATTAACTTTTGCTACAGCTTACTTAGGTCAATATCCTTGTATTAGGTTTGGGAATCAAGAAAGATTAGCTTTGGAAAACAGAACAAAGCTACAAGGTTTGGTAAAAGAAATAGCTTTTTATCGCCATAGTAGTAGTCTAAACAAGCAACATCTCTATTATCGCACTGCGGCAGAATTATGGTTAGAAGCCATTCTAAGCCGTGATCTTGCTTGTCTTGATCCCACGCTGCTTAAACACTGGTTTTACCGGCAAGTATTAGTAACTAAACAAAATCATAGGTTTATAGACTTATTAGCTGTAGATAGTGAGGGGCAATTGGTGATTATTGAGCTAAAAACAGTTGAAGATATAGATTTGCCTTTTCAAGCTTTAGACTATTGGTTAAGAATAGAATGGTATAGATTGAGGGGTGATTTGAGCCGTAAAGGATATTTTCCTGGCACAAAACTAAAAAACTCTCCTGCAAAGGTTTACTTAGTAACACCAAGGCTTAGGTGCCATCAAGAGTTTAACTTTTTAGCTAGTTTAGTAGATAAAAGAGTCCCTCTCTATTATATTGCTATTAACGATAATTGGCGTGAAGAGTTAAAAATTGAAAGTAGACAGAAAATAAACTAGTTTTGTAATCTATAAATAACCATTATGACAGAAAAAAAAGCAGAGTTTACAGGTGCAATGTTAATAGATAAGCCCGCAGGTATTACCTCGCATGATGTAGTTGCGAAACTAAGGTACATACTTAAGCAAAAACGTATAGGCCATACTGGTACATTAGATCCATTTGCTACAGGGCTTTTATTAGTTTGTTTAGGGCGAGCGACAAGACTAGTACAGTTTCTTACTGGTGAATCAAAAGAATATGAAGCTGTGATTAGATTTGGTTTTTCTACAGATACTCAAGATTATACTGGAAAACCTAACAGCCCTATTATGACATCTTATGGTTTACAAGAGGTGGATTGGGTTAAAACACTTTCTGAGTTTTTAGGTGAACAAGAACAAATCCCACCAATGTTTTCAGCAAAAAAAATTGATGGAGAAAAGCTTTATAAATTGGCACGTAAAGGGCAAGAAATAGAGCGTAAGGCCGTAAAAATTTTTGTTTATCAATTGGAGTTAATGATGTTACCAGGAGAAAATTTACGCTTTAATGCCGATGGTACTTGTAATTTGGCTATAAAAGTTAAGTGCTCAGCTGGGACTTACGTAAGAACCTTAGCAAATGACTTAGGTGTTAAGCTAGGTTATGGAGCGCATTTAGTTTCCTTGCGTAGAGTTTCTGTAGGGCGATTTTTATTATCACAGGCTAAAACGCTGATGGACATTGGCCAGATCTACCAAACTGACAAAGAGAAACTACCAATTCTAACACCCGTACAGCTAATAGGAGATTTGCCAAAGGTCAATATATCGACAGAAGACATTCCTAGTATACGTAATGGGCAAGCGCAGAATGCAAGCTTATTAGCAGGATTAACAGATTGGGTAGTAGATGCTTGGGTAGGGCTTTTGGATAGTGATGAAAAACTAATTGCTATGGCACAAATGATTGAACAAGATGGAAAAAGAAAAATACAACCAAGAATTTTATTAATAGATTAATTTAGTTA
>JAHFUF010000127.1 GCA_023265235.1 Blastocatellia bacterium | reverse complement strand
GCTAGTTATCGTAGTGAAGATGCAGATACAAGCCCAATCTTAAATCAATTATTTAATTCTCGATCTGTAGTTGGACAATCAACAGAGATACGAAAAATCATAATTGAAGAGCTTTCTTTTGAAGAATCAAAACAACTAGCCCTAAATTTACTAGGAAGCGACCAAGCAAATGCTCTTACATTAGCGCAAATGATTGCTCAAGAATCCCAAGGCACACCTTTATTAATTGATGAGCTAGCTCGCTATTCTCGCACAGATGATCGCCTGATTAAAAACTTAGAGCAACTTACTAATATAGATAGTAGTCGCTATGATATAAGCTATTCTTTGATAAGCGAAGTAATTCAACGTAGGGTTATACAATTGGCTCCAGATGCGCGTCTACTTATGGAAGTCATTGCTACGGCTGGTCAACCAATAGAAAGATCTATTATTAAAAAAGCTGCTGGACTAGAAAATGAAGAACAAAGTGCTTTTTCTGCTTTGCGCGTTGGTCGTTTGATTCGAGTTGTAACTACTGGTGGAGCAGAGAAAGTAGTTTGCTACCATGATGGTATCCAGAAAACCGTTATCTCTCATTTAGGTACAAAAAAACTAATTGAGCATCATCGCCGCTTGGCAGCAGCCCTAGAAGAAACCAGCCCTGAGGATGCAAAAAGCCTAGCAACACATTTTCGTATTGCTGGTGATATTTCTAAAGCACTTGATCACACAATGTTAGCAGCAGAACAAGCTATAAAAGCCTTAGCTTTTGATAATGCTGCACGCCTTTATAAAATTGCTCTAGAATTAAATCCAGAAGAAAAACAACATGAAATAGAAGTTAAATTAGGTGAAGCTCTAGCTAATGCTGGACGCGGAGAAGAAGCTGGATGTGCTTACCTTGCTGCTGTTAGAGGTGTAGAAGCAACAAAAGCCATAGAATTACAGCGTCGTGCTGCGGAACAATTTTTAATCAATGGTTATATGGAAGAAGGTTTAGCCGTCCTACGTGAAGTATTAGGCAAAGTAAAAATAAAACTCCCAGAAACCACAAAGGCCGCTTTAATATCATTTTTGTTTCAACGCCTTCAAATTTGGTTTCGAGGTTTAGGATTTCGTCAAAGACAAGTTAGTGAAATTCCTAGCGATGAGCTTTTACGTATAGATGTGTGTTGGTCAGCTACTGTAGGGCTTGCTTATGTTAATAGTAAACGGGCTATAGATTTTCAAGCTCGTCACCTGCTTTTAGCACTTAATGCTGGAGAACCCTACAGAGTTGCACGGGCTTTGGCTTTAGAAGCCGCCTATTCTGCTAAAGATGGAGGGCGAAAACGAGAACGCACTGCTGCAATATGTCATCAAGCAATGGTCTTAGCAAAACAAATTAACCATCCTCATACTAACGCGCTAGCAATATTAGAACTAGGCTTTTCTGCTTATATGGAAGGCAATTGGACAAAGGCTTATGAAGAATTTAATCGAGGTGAACTAATTCTTAGAGAACAATGTACTAATGTTACTTGGGAACTAGACACCAAGCATTATTTTTATATGCGCACTTTGCTTTTTCTTGGGCGTATTACTGAATTATTAGAACAAAGATCAAAATTATTAAAGGAAGCTCAAGAACGAGGCGACTTGTTTGTAACTACTAATTTGCGCATCTGGTCACATATGATTTTTCTAGCCTCAGATAACCCTGAAGGTGCAAAGAAAGATGTTTCTGAAGCTGTAGCTGGTTGGGCAAGCAAAAGTTTTGACCTACAGCATTATTGGGGTTTATATACATTATCAGAAATAGATTTTTACTGTAATGATTTTGAAAGCGCGTGGCATCGACTAGAATCAACTTGGCCAAAATTAAACAACTCTTTCTTTTTGCTTACTCAAATTATTGCTATTGAATCGCTACATTTACGTGCACGAACTTGTTTAGGTCTAGCCGTAAAATTACAACCTACGGAGCATCAAGGGGAAATAACCAAATTGCTTTCTATGGCTGAACGTGACGCAAAAAAAATTGAGCAGGAAAAAATGTCCTGGGGCAATGCCTTAGCTAGTTTAATTAGAGCCGGAATAGCTATGGCAAGAAATCAAACAGAGCCAGCCAATAAATATTTGATTGAAGCAGAAGTAGGTTTTGAAAATACAAAAATGGAGCTTTATTTAATGGCTACACGTTATCGCCGTGGGCAATTAACAAAAGGAGAACAAGGCCAAATAATGCTTCAAGCCTCAAAAGATTGGGCATTAGGTCAAAAAATGAAAGAACCAGAAAAAATTTTTAATATGCTTGCCCCTAGTAAATGGACAGCTAGTAATTTATAAATGCCCCTAGTAGAAATAGTTAATCTTGGTTTTTAATTTTCTTTAATTTCCCAGTAATATTATTTTGCTACGATTACCAAAAATAGCTGTACCGACACGAATTAAAGTCGCTCCTGCTTGGATTGCTACCTCAAAATCATGGCTCATTCCCATAGAAAGTTCTGTTAATGGTTGAGCAAACAGCTTTTTATTATTAAGCTCATTTAATAGCTCACTTAAGCGACGAAAATAAGGTAAAGTCGTACTTGGATCTTCAAAATAAGGTGGAATTGTCATTAAACCACGAAAGCTTAAATGCTCTGCATTAGCCAAATAAATTGCTAAATCGTGTAGTTGGCTTTCGTCTATACCATTTTTTGTTGGCTCTTTGGCTAAATCGACCTGGACAAGCACACTAGGGTGTTTTCCTAGCTCGCCAGCAATACGGTTTACTCGTTCAGCTAGGTTGATACTATCAATTGAATGAATCCAATCAAAAAGTTCTACTGCTTTTCGAGCGTTATTGCTTTGCAAATGTCCTATTAAATGGCGACAAACTTTGTAATTAGAAAGATTAGGAAATTTTTCTTCTGCTTCTTGGACACGATTTTCCCCAATATCAGTAACACCAATAGCTAAAGCTTCGTTAATTACCTCAGCAGGAAAAGTTTTAGTAACAGCAATTAAGCGTGTTTGATTAATACTACGATTAGCTTTTTCACAAGCGGCAACCATTCTTGCTTGGATTTCATTAAGGTTTTCTTTAATTGACATATGGCAAATATAATAAAATTTTTTCTTAACTTAAAGTAGTGATTGTAGATAAACCACTATGGCATAAAATTGAACTACTTCCAAGTAGGGTTGCAGCTTACTAGTAGATCCACACATAATAGCAATTCTTTGCAAGTTTTGCTGATTTGGAGTTAATCAAATATGCTAAAAGTGGGTTTACTAGTAGGTAGAGAAAGGTCTTTTCCTAACGCGCTAATTGAAGAGGTAAATAAGCGTAATGAAGGCGTAGTAGCAGAGTATGTAAAGATAGGTGAAATCGCTAGTAACGCTACTTGCCCTTATCAAGTTATTGTTGATCGAATATCTCATGAAGTAGCGTTTTATCAAACTTATCTCAAGACAGCAACACTTAATGGGACAATAGTAATTAACAATCCGTTTTGGCGTATGGCAGATGATAAATTCTTTGGCACAGCTTTGGTAGAAAAATTAGCTATTGCAATCCCTAAAACTGTTGTTTTGCCTATGCATAGTTATCCTGAGAGCCTTGTATCTGAAAGTTTAATCAACTTAAAGTTTCCTGTAGAATGGGAAAACATCATAAATTATATTGGATTGCCAGCAGTTCTTAAACCTCATTGGGGAGGAGGCTGGAAAGCTGTTAATAAAGTTCATTCTCTAGAAGAATTATTATTGTATTACGATAAATCAGAACAACTTTGTATGATGTTACAAGAATATATTGATTGGCAACAATATGTTCGCTGTATTTGTATTGGAAAAAAAGAAATCTTAATTACTAATTGGGATCCTCGTAAATCACATTTTGAACGTTATAATGGTGTAGACCAAAGTTTAGATTCAAAGCTCACAGAAAGAATTAAACAAGATGTTATAAAAATAAATGAAGCTCTTGGATATGATATGAACACAGTTGAATTTGCTATTAGAGATGGTGTTCCATATGCAATTGATTTTATGAACTCTGCGCCAGACTTTGATATTACTTCATTAACAGAAAAATATTTCCCCTGGGTAGTTAATAAAATGGCAACTCTAGTAATTGAATCTGCAAAACAAGTTATTAATAAGCAGCCAGAGTACCGTTGGAATGAATTGATGAAAATGTAGGGGCGAACCTATGTGTTCGCCCTCTTATTCAAAATGTTTGTTTTCTTAACGTATTATTTATTTGTAAATATGTATTATTCATTTATGAAAAGGAATTATTATAATGAAAAAAGCTATTGATTATTACCATGAACTACTTGTAAAAGATGAATATTTAAGTTCAACACAACAAATCTTACAGGAAGCAGCAGAAAATCGTTATTTAGCTTTTGGAAAACGTCCTGTTTGTAGTGTACTAAGACCTTATTTTATTGATCAGCCTACTTATAATTTTGTCCATAACGCAGCACAATTGGTTAGTACAGGTATTAACCTGCTAGGACAAAGATTAATGACTAATGATGAGTTGCGTAAGCAACTAGATTTAACTCCTGAAGAAGAAATAATAATAAAATTTGATAATAAATATGGTGCACCTGATGTTAGCGGTAGGCTTGATGGCTTTTTAAGTAGTGAAGGTGATTTTAATTTTGTTGAATATAATGCAGAAAGCCCAGGAGGATTGGCTTATGGTGATGAGTTATCAGATACTTTCAACAAAATGCCAATAATGCAAAAATTTAGTGAAACATATAGCTTAAAAACTTTTGCAATTAGAAAAAAAGTGTTTGAGGCTTTATTGTTAGCCTATCAGCATTGGGGTGGGAAAGGTTTACCTAATATTGCTATTGTTGATTGGCGTGGTGTAAGCACATATGGTGAGTTTTTGTTGTCAAAAGAATGTTTTGAACAACATGGTTGCCAAGTAAAAATAGTTGACCCTGATGAACTAGAATATCACAATAATAAATTATTTGTGGGAGATTTTCGAGTAGACTTAATTTATAAAAGAGTAATAATAGGAGAGTTTCTAAATAAATTCGGACTTAATCATCCAATGATAGACGCTGTGAGAAATAATGATGTTTGTATAGCAAATGCTTTACAAGTGCAAATGTTATACAAAAAAAGTTGTTTTGCTTTGCTTAGTGATCCAATTTATCATGAAAGTTACCCAGCAGACGTTATAAATGCATTATTAAAACATATACCTTGGACAAGAAAAGTGCGTGAATGTAAAACGGTATATAAAAATAGCACTGTAGGCTTAGTAGACTTTATTGTAGCTAATCAAAATCAATTAGTTTTGAAGCCAAATGGAGAATATGGTGGTAAAGGTGTAATATTAGGCTGGGAATCTAGTAGTGAAGAATGGTCAGAAACATTAAAAACAGCATTATCTAGCTCATATGTTGTTCAGGAGCGTGTACCATTAGGACAAGAAGTCTATCCTAGTATGATTGATGGGGAATTAAATTTTGGTGAAAGGTTTTTAGACCTAGATCCTTATGTTTGGAATGGAAAATATATTGAAGGCTGTGGAATACGTCTTTCTAAACTATCATTATTAAATGTTACTGCTGGAGGTGGTTCTGCTACGCCAATGTTTATTATTGATAAAAAATAAACTTATGCTGTAATTAGTTCTTTGATCTGTTTTACTGCATCCTGGATAGTTAGATTAGTTATATCTATTTGGAAATCTGTTTGCTGATAAATAATTAAACGAGATTCCAATAGTTTTTGCATTTGTTGTGGATTACGATTTAGAGGGCGAGAGCTGTCATTTGCTAAACGAGATAAAATAACCGCTAATTCACATTGTAACCAAATAGAAATACCAGATTTTTTAATTAATTTACGATTTTTTTGCTCAATATAAGTCCCACCGCCTAAAGCAACTACTGTATTTTGGCATTTAATAATATTTTTTAGCATTTTATGCTCTAGTTGGCGAAAATGTGCTTCTCCATATTGAGCAAATATTTCGTTAATAGTAGTATTTGCTTCTTTAGTTATTAAATTATCTAAATCAACAAATTGATATTCTAAATAAGCCGCTAGCTCACAACCTATGGAAGTTTTTCCACTTCCCATAAAACCAACTAAAAAAATTATTGTCATAGTTTATATTGTAACAGATGATAGTTTGTTAAAAAAACCTGGAAAAGAAATATCTACACAATCGCTATTAATAATTTCTGTTTCACTCATAGCAATTAAGCCTGCAATTGTAAAAGCCATTGCAATACGATGATCATTCATAGAATCAATTTTAGCCCCAATTAATTTTTGTTGTCCATTAATAGCAAAACCATCAGGGTATTCTTCAACTTCTACATTCATAGCACGTAAATTATCAACAATAGCACGAATACGATCACTTTCTTTTATTCTTAGCTCGTTAGCGTCACGAATAATTAAACCTCCTTTAGTTTGAGTTGCTAAAATAGCTAAAATAGGTACTTCATCTATTAGGTTAGCAATAATATTTCCTTGAAGAGTACAAGTGTTATCGTTGCTAGCTAACTCACTAGATCTAATAAGTAAATCGCTAATAGGTTCACCATGTTGAATATGTGAGTTAATAAACTCGATATTAGCACCAAGCTGAAGTAATACATCAATTATAGCTCGTCGAGTTGGATTAATACCAATAGAGTGTAAAAATAGCTCTGAATTAGGCAATAAGGTTGTTGCAGCAATAAGAAAGGCTGCTGATGAAATATCACCAGGCACAGTATAAGAACAAGGGTGTAAAGTAGACTGTCCATCAGTAGTAATAATATTAGATTTAACAGTTATATTTGTTCCAAACTCATTTAACATAAGCTCAGTATGGTTTCTAGTTTGTGTAGGTTCAGAAATAATTGTACTACCTTCAGCAAAAAGACCAGCAAATAAAATACAAGACTTTACTTGAGCACTAGCAATAGGCATATCATACTTAATTGCGTGCAAATTACCACCGGAAATAAGTAAAGGTGCAAAATCGTTATTCGTAGTTTGGATGTTTGCTCCCATTTGACGAAGTGGAGTGACAATACGTTTCATTGGTCGATGACACAGTGAATCATCCCCTGTAACCTCTGTTGTAAATGGTTGGCCTGCTAAAATACCGCTTAACATTCTCATTGTTGAACCAGAATTGCCAGCGTCTAGAGCTTTGTTAGGTTTAGAAAAACCTTTTTTATTAACACCATTTATGGTTAATTTATTCTTTGTTTCTTTAATAGATACGCCTAATTCGCGTAGACAATTAAGAGTGCTATGACAATCTTTGCTACTAGCAAAACCCTCAATTTCTGACCTACCATCAGCAAGTGAAGCTATTAAAGCAGCACGATGCGAAATAGATTTATCTCCAGGTAAAGAAAGTTCCCCTCTGATTGATTTGGCTCTAGAAATGATCATATGGTTATTAGAATTTGTCTTAGTAAATTATTAATATTTTACTTTTGTTGTTAATGTCGGAAAAGGATTAGATCTCTTACTTGACATTAATATAAAGCATATGTTACACCAAAAGATATTGTGCCCCGGCGGCAAAATCACCGGAGCGACCAAATTATCCTAGCATAAGAAAGGGTAAGAATAATTGAGATGGAGCAAAACGCTAGCACCATCGCTTTGACAATTAATAGCAGTTTTAAGTTTACGGAATTAGTCGCTTCGGTAACAGACAACATTACACAGATTGTTGGTTTTGGAGAAGAAGAAGCTCATTGGATTAGCCTTTCTGTGCGGGAATCTGTTATTAACGCTATTAAACACGGAAATAAACTGGATAGTAATAAAGCTGTAGATGTTATGTTTATTATTAGTGAAGAATCTATTACTATTTCTGTGCGTGATTATGGAGAAGGCTTTGATCCTAGACATATTCCTGACCCACTAGATCCTACAAACTTATTAAATCCCAGTGGAAGAGGCATTTTTTATATGCGTACTTTTATGGATGAGGTGGATTTTTCTAGCCACCCTCAGGGAGGTACAATAGTTAAAATGCTTAAGAAACGAATTATTTCAGAAACTACAGAATAAAATTATAAGGAGCCAAGCAATGTCACTAACAATCAACCAAAGAACGACTGGTGATGTTTCTATATTGGATTTAAGTGGCAAAATTACTATCGGTGCAGGTAGCGTCCAATTGCGCGAGGCTATACGTAAACTCATTGATAGCAATAATAAAAATATACTACTTAATGTAGGCGACGTAAGCTATGTAGATAGCTCGGGAATTGGAGAGTTAGTTAATAGTTTTACTAATACTAACAAAGCTGGTGGAATTTTAAAACTACTTAACTTAACAAAAAAAATACAAGATCTATTAGCAATAACTAAACTATTAACAGTATTTGAAACATTTACTTCCGAAGAAGAAGCCCTCAAGAGTTTCAATAAATAATTTTGTCCTACAAAGTTTTAGCATCCAAACCTTCTATCGCTAGTTTTTATATTGGAAGGTTTGGAAAGGTTTACCCTATGTCAAAAAAAAATTACTTTTCCTTCGTATTATCTCTGTCAATATTACTTATACCTAATTTTAATACTATTAATTTTGCTCAAACACCCCCAACAAATAACCAAAATGCTAACAACACAGAAGCTCTTAATCCTCGTGACTACAATGTTTTAATTCTTAGCGATGAAAGAATTTTAGTCATGATGGCAGCTTTAACTTTAGCTGGTTACAAATATGAAGGTGCTGGTAAATTAGCTGATCTACAAACAACTTTGCGACAAGACTTAAAAGCTACTTCACCAGATTTAATAAAAAAATTGCAAAATTTTTATGGTGCCCATCGAATTGAAGGACGCGAAGACGCTGCTCAAATATCACCCTACATTGGCTTGGCTTTATCCTTAAGTACAGTACCTGCTTTAAGTAATCCTTCAGTAAAAGCAAACCTACCTTTAGACGTACAAGAGGTTTTAGGCTTTAGCGACCTTTTACGCGAGTTTTATAGTCGGTCACAAATTCGTAGCTTCCTTCCAAAATACAAAGCTCTGTTAGATGGTTTAAGAAACGAATGTGAAAACATTGCTAGTTCAGTACTTTATGAGACGTTAATTTATCTACGCACTAAACCTATTTTAGAATTACAACCAACACCTGTTTTTTCTAAAGAGCTTGACACTTATGTGATGCCATCACCAGTTGAGGTTAAAAAAGATAAAAAAGACAAAAAAGACAAGGAAAACAAAGAGGTAGCTGAGGAAAAAGGTAAAGAAAGAATCCAATATTTACCTCGTGTTAGACGCTTGCAAATCTTTCCTAATCCATTTGCCTCTGCTGGAACGGTGCTTTCTCGTAATGATGTCTTAAATGGCGCAGATAGTGAATCTCGGCGGTTAGGCGATGATTATTTTATTATCGTTTCAGAACAATCTGTCAGAGAACATATTAGGCATGCTTTCTTAAGATTTGTGTTAGATCCTGTTGTTGGTAAAAAATCTGTAGAAATTGCCGAATTAAAAGAAAAAATCGATCCGCTAATAACAGTCTTACCTAATGCTAAAGAAAGAGCACGACGTAATGTTTTTGAAGTAGTAGGCGAATCCTTAGCGCGTGCTGTAGGTGTACGGTTAACAGCCCGTGCAGCAGGAAACAACCTTAACTCTGATGAAGCAATTTCTCAGCTTAGTCAATATTATGAACAAGGGTTTGTTCTAGTGTTTCATTTTTATGAAGGCTTAGCTGGTTTAGAACGATCAGGGGTTGATATAAGTGATTTTTTCCCTGTACTACTTACTAACATTGATTTTGTTCATGAAACAAAACGGCTAGATGAAGCAAAAGAAGCACGTGC
>JAHFUF010000737.1 GCA_023265235.1 Blastocatellia bacterium | reverse complement strand
TTTTCCTGTTACAGCCACTCCTGCTAAAGGATAATCAACAGAATCACGTATGCGAAGCTTTTTATAAGTCCCTTGATAGCCTGCGTTTGATTTTGGGACTAATACCTCTGTAATAATCTCGTTACTATCTAGATTATATTTCTTAATCCCGTCCATTACAAAAAAATCTTTTAACGCTACAGTTCTTTCACCTTTTGGACTAGCAATTTTGATGCTTGCATTCAGAGTTAACAAAGCTGGTGCAGTATCTCCAGAATAAGCTGCCCAACAATATTTTCCTCCTGGTGCAACATGGCAAATATCTCCATCTTTCTTTAAGCAAAAATTACAGGACTTACGCCAAAAAAAAGACTGATTGTACCAATAGCAACGGGTATCTAAGCAAATATTACCGCCAATTGTTCCCATATTACGAATATTTGGCCCTGCAACTATGTGGGCAGCCATTGCTAGTACAGGATAATGCTCCTGAACAAGCTTATTTTGTGAAACTTCCGTTAAACTAGTAAGTGCTCCTATAGAAACCCCTATTTCAGTTTGCTTAACACCATGTAAGTCTTTAATTCCTTTAATATCAAGCACATACTCTGGAGTAAAAAGCCTATTACGTAAATTTACAACTAAATCACTGCCACCAGCTAGGACTCGCAAGTCTTTATGTTTAGCAAGAAAGTCTACTGCTTGTGAGACATTTTCCGGCTGAAGTACCGTAAATTGCGGCATTGTAATCATTTTTTCTTTTGCTCCGCTTTTTGCTTATTTAATTCTTTAAGTATTTTTTCAGGAGTAATTGGTAAAGAAGTAATCCAAACCCCTACAGCATCATAAACTGCATTAGCAATAGCAGGAATTACCCCTGCTAGTGAGCCTTCGCCCGCTTCTTTTGCACCAAATGGCCCCTCAGGATCAATGCTTTCCACAATGATTGTTTCAATATCTGGAGACTCAATTGCTCCAGGGCTTTTGTACTCAAGTAGCGATGGATTAAGGGTTAAACCTTCTGGAGTAAAAATTTGTTCTTCCTGTAAAGCTTGCCCTAACCCCATCCAAACAGAACCTTCTACTTGACCTTCTACTGCTAAAGGATTGAGTGCGCGACCACAATCATGCGCAACCCAAATTTTATTGACTCTTACATGTCCTGTTTCTGGATTAACACTAACATCTGCAACACTTGCGCTATAGCTATAAGCAACCCCTGGCCCCACGCCTGCACCCTTAAACCGCCCGCCTTGAGATTCAGAGGGCGGGGTATAAGCACCTTTACCAATCACTGTACCACTATCTTCTAAAGCACTGATTAAAGCCTCACGAAAAGCCATTGATCTTTCAGGATCATATTCAACATAAATTCTTTCATTCTTACAAATTAAGTGTTCTGGTGATTCGCCTAAGACTTCAGCAGCATGACGCAACAATTGATTTTTCACATCACGAGCAGCAAAGAGTGCTGCATTACCAGCCATAAATGTCACGCGACTAGAATAACTCCCTAGGTCTACTGGAGTAATATCGCTATCTGCGGCAATAACTCGAATCCGTTCTAATGGTAATCCTAGCTCTTCAGCAACAATTTGAGCTTGGACAGTTTCAGTTCCTTGACCAATTTCTGCTGTACCAGTAAAAACAGAAACCCCACCATCAATATCAATTTTGATACTGACGTTGGAATGAGGCATTTTACCACGTACAATCGAATTAGCTGCGCCAGAAACATAATGGCTGCCGCCTATGCCAATTCCGCGTCCAAATGGCATTTTATCGCGTTTTTCTGCCCATCCAGCACGCTCCATTGCTTTTTCCACACATTCTTTGTAGCCATAAGAGGTTACACGCAAATCATTAACAGTGCGACTATTAGGCTTAAGCATATTGTTTAGCCGTACTTGCGCCGGATCTAGCCCTAGCCCAACCGCTAAACGGTCTAACATTACTTCAAAAGCATAACGAACATTAACTGTCCCATGTCCACGCATTGGGCCACAAGCAGGTTTATTAGTTACTACGCGATAACCGTCAAACTTAATGTTTTCAATATCATAGAGGGCTGCTAGCAATGCCCCTGAATAAAGAATTGTCACCACACCATAGCTACAAAAAGCACCACCGTCTTGAACTGTTTTAGCATAAACAGATGTAATTTTACCGTCTTTTCTCATCCCTAGTTTAAGGTGAACAAATTGATCTGGGCGACCTCTATGAGCATAAAAAACTTCTTCACGAGTAAAGGTGATTTTGACTGGCTTACCAGTTAATTTAGAAAGTAGTGAGGAACAAACATCACATGAAAAAGTCTCACTTTTTCCACCAAATCCACCACCAACAAAAGGCTTAATCACCCTAACCTTGCTAGGGTGCATCTGCAAAGCTTTTGCAAGTCCGCGATGTACATAATGAGGGGTTTGTGTAGATGTCCAAACAGTTAATTTTCCATTTGCTTCATAGTGTGCTACTGCCGAGTGAGGTTCCATTGCTGCATGGGTAATACGAGGAAAATTAAAACTATCCTCTAACACTAAATCAGACTCAGCAAAGCCTTTTTCCAGGTCACCAAAGCTATGATGATATTCTTTTTCAATGTTACGCGGTCGGTCATTATGGATAAACAGGTCTGTTGCAGCCATTGCCGTCTCAGCATTTAGATAAGCAGGTAATAGTTCATATTCAACATCAATTAAATTAATTGCTTCTTCAGCAATTTCTTCTGTAATAGCAGCTACAGCAGCAACTTCATGCCCTATATAAAGCACTTTACCTACAGCTAAAGCAGTTTCGTCTTGGCCAATTGGTAAAATACCATATTTTACTGGAGTGTCTTTGCCTGTGATAATTGCTTTGACCCCTGGTAGGGCAGCAGCGCGGCTAGTATCAATTTTTACAATTCTTGCGTGAGCATGAGAACTACGAAGGATTTTGCCATAGAGCATTCCAGGTAATTTTATGTCATCTGCATAAATAGCTGTACCCATTACCTTAGGAGTACCATCAATCATTGGAGCAGATTTACCAATTACAGAAAACT
>JAHFUF010000126.1 GCA_023265235.1 Blastocatellia bacterium | reverse complement strand
CCCCATGCGCATCAGGCTAAGCACAAAGAGATAAAACAAAAGGTTTAGGTAGAGCAATCTCATTATCAATATCAAAAAGAAGTTGATAAGTGTTAGGACGGGATTTGCGTTTGTTCATAAGACAATGAGAAAAGCCCAAAAAAACGACACCAAGAGAATGGCTAAGTAAAAAGAGATTAGAAAAAGAACAGGCAATAAATAAAGCCATTTTTTGAATATGTTTGACGGCTTTGGGCAAACTACGATTAGGAAAAGACCAGCAACCAACAATTAAAATCCAGTGCTGAATGAGCATGATAATAAGCTTGGCATATACTTCCGAAAGGATACGGTAAGTTTTATGGCTACGAGATTTGTCAATTTGGCCGTAACTTTTCCAAAGCTTAAAGAGCAGTTCTATTTGCCAACGACAGCGAGCTAAAACTAAAGCCTCTTTCAAAGTAAGCAAATGGCTAGGAATATTAGTAATAAAAATAGAGTAATCAGCCTGAGCTAGTTTTGCTTTACTTACAGTTTTTCCCTTTTCTTTAGCTTCTTCATTCCATTTGCGCCTACGTTGCGCCGCAACTTCTGGAGGAACTTTTACTGCTAACAAGCGACAAGCAAAACGCTCGTCTTCTCCTATTTTTACTTGCATATCCAATTGTGCAACATCTTTTTTCTCTAGAAACTTAACAACTGGCAAAGCTTTTTTTTCATTGTCATAAATTAACACTCTTGTCTTAAGTCTAGATAAAAAAAAGCTTCCAGCTTTTTCTATTTCTCTAAAGACCTTTATTGACCAATATCCTAAATCTCCTATGTGTAGTGAATTTTCTGCTAACTTCATTGTTTCTATCTGATTAAGCTGTGAACTTACATCAGGTTCTTTTCCGTCCGCTAAATAAAATCCAGAAAGTTGTCCACTTTTTATGTCTATTTCTACCTGTAGTTTTAAGGCTGATTGAGCGAGTTCTGAATTAGTTCCTCCACAACCCTTCCATATCTTCTTTAACTCATCTGGTAGAGTAATCGTACTACTATCTTTTATATATACTCCTTGAAATCTTTCTAATATTGGTATATTTGCTTGCTCATACCTTACTACTATTTTTATGGTTTCTTCCAACACCTTCCTTAAAAACTCTGCTGAAGTTGGGCTGAATCTCTCTTCTATTGATTGTGAACTTATCTCTACTCCTAGAGTTGCTGCTGTTTGCGCCAATTCTTCATAGGTTGCTTCTGGATTTGACATCCATCCAAACACTAAAGTTTGTACAAATTTTGCTCCATCTAGCTTTACTTCTCTTTTTATAAACCCACTTTCTCGGCCTAACTCTCGTGCTTTTTCCTCTAGTACTTTTCTCATTTCTTCTGCTATTTTTATTTCATTACTCATTTTGGAATTCCCCTATCTAATTTTATGTTTCTTTATTTTCTGGGAAATTCCCTTTACTTTCAACTAGTTAATTATTAGTTTTTCTTAGCCTGATGCGCATGGGGTCTGGGCAATGGCATTAAGTTAGCAGTAAATAGCTGATTTAGAAGATGATAGAGTAAATAGTTATTAGTAAATATCATTGTAATCTCCCCCCTCTTTTTAGGTTTTCGATCTACTAATAGTAGTAATAAATTTTATACCTACAATATATTGATTTCGAGGGGGGAGACATTATTATTTTTACTACCCATAATTACTTGATTCTATTACAGATAATCCTTAACTTAATGCCATTGTCCTTTAGGGCTGGGAGCTAATTAGAACCTTATCTAGGACTACATATTTTGTTGGCCACTTAGAAGAGTTTTTATCTAGCTTAAACTTAAGTAATATAGATTTGGTAGGAAATTTTCTGGTTGGATTAAGAGGCAGCTAGCTTTAAGCTGACAGAATTAATAAAATCAACTAATTAAATATTAGCTAAAATTTAATATTGAGGGATTATGGAGCAACATAAAACCCAAGAATTAGCTCCAGGGTTGGTTATTGCTGGAAAATATGAAATTATTCGCCTAATTGGATATGGTGGCGTAGGTGAGGTTTATTTAGCTAAAGACCAACAAATAGAACGGTCGGCTGCAATTAAACTCCTGTCAAAACAACTAAGTAATGATCCAGAGCATAAATCACGTTTTGCTAGAGAATCACGCACGGTTTCTGCTCTAAATCACCCTAATATTATTACGGTTTATGAAATTGGTAATTTTAATGATCAACTATTTATAGCCACAGAATATGTTGATGGCAAGACCTTACGTGAAATAATAAGCGAAGGCCCATTAGCTCTAAAAGACTTTTTTAACATCGCTATTCAAGCCATACAAGCCTTAAACATAGCACATCAGAATGGAATAATTCATCGTGACTTAAAACTAGAAAATTTTATCTTACGTACTGATGGTCTATTAAAAGTATTAGATTTTGGGTTGGCAAAAGTATCAGAAGCACATAGTGCTACTATTTTAGGCAGCGAAGCAGGGTTTAAGACACAATCAGGAATAGTTATGGGGACACCTAATTATATGTCTCCAGAACAAGCCAAAGGTGAGGAAATAGACGCTCGTTCAGATATTTTTTCTTTTGGGGCTGTTTGTTATGAACTACTTACAGGGCGAGTAGCTTTTGAAGGTAGTACTCTAGTACAGATCCTAATGAGTGTTGCTGTAGTTCCTACACCACCGCTACCTAATAGCATTGCACCTAAACTAAGAGCAATGGTGCTTAGGATGTTACAAAAAGCACCTACAGCGCGTTATCAATCTATGCAAGTAGTTTTAACGGAAATAGTTAGCCTACGTGAAGAGCTTAATGTAGTAGACGTTAATATTAATAAAAAGACTTTTAGCAATTTAGAATCTCCTTTTAATCAAGCTGCTAAGTCAGGGATGCATAGAAGAGTTTTAGGATCTGTACAAAATATTGTTCCACAATATGATTATTTTGTTGGTCGTGATAGAGAGCTACAGTTTTTTCAAACAGAGCTTTATCGATTAGCTAAACAACAGCTACGACCTATAATTATGCTAGGTGATAGTGGTAGTGGTAAGACTTGTTTACTTAATAGATTTCAAGAACTAGCTGCACAACAAGATATGTTGGTTACTTTGGTTAATCTATTTGATCAAGATAATCTTTCTCAACCCTACCAATGGGTTTTGCCAATGCTTGCTAATCTATTAGGGTTTCGGTTTGATGATTCTCTGATGGATGCTGAAGGAGGGCTAGCAAAACGTGTTAGTGCTAGGGTAAAGGCTAGATATAGCCTAACTTTACCTAAAGAAATATTAGGCCAACATGTAAAGGCAAAAGCTGAAACAGAAAAATGGCAAATTTTTGAGATAGTTAGCGAAATTTGTAAGCATTTAATCAAAGATAAAAACCTAGTACTTTTATTTGATAATTTACATTGGGCTAACGAGTTAAGCCTAGAACTAATTGGTTATTTGCTTAGAAATCACCAAAGCAATAAGATGCTAGTAGTTTTAACTGTTAATTTAGTAGAATTTGATCGTACAGGGAGTCTACTAGGGGATTGGCTCTCTAAACAAAAGCGTTATACTACTTTTGAAACCATCCAATTAAAACCTCTTTCAATAGCTGAGACTCGTGCTTATTTTGATGGAGTTTTTTATCAAATAGAAATTTCTGATCAAGAAATAAACTATATACATAAAATAACTAGCGGCAATGTTTATTACCTAAATGAAGTAGTACGCTTACTTGTACAAAGTGGCAAAATTCATCTAGTTAGTAATTGGTGGCATTGTGAGACACTAGAAAACCTAGTTTTGCCTGATACTATTGGTACAGCACTACTTTACAAGATAGAAAAATGTCCTCAAGAACTAAAAGACCTACTAACACAAGCTTCAGTATTAGGTGATAGTTTTAGTTTTGATTTATTAGCTGAGCTTGCACAAATAGAAGAAAAAGACCTAGAAAAACTATTAATTGCAGCAGAAAAAGAACACTTGGTTTATGAAGAACGTAGCTCGAAAGTCGACGAATATCTTTTTCAGAGTTCTGCCTTAAGACAAGTTTTATATGAATCTTTAAGCAAAAGACAAAAAAAACGTCTTCATGCACGCGCTGCCATAGTAGTAAAAGAAATTTATAGTAATAAATCAGCACAGAGTTTTAACACACTTACTTATCATTACCATGCTGCTGGTCATTGGCAAGAAACTTTTCTTTTTGGTCAACAAGCAATAACACAATCTTTTGAAAAATCTGCTTGGGTCGAAGTAGTAAAATTAGGAGAGTTAATAGAAGAAGCAGTAAAAGCACTAGAGGAAAATAATGAGCTAAGCGAGTCAGATTTAGATTTAGTTGTAAATATACAAAATAGCTATGCTAATGCTTTAGGGAATTTAGGAAAATTAGAACTTGCTTTAGAACAGGGACAAAAGTCATTAAGCTTGGCTGAGAAAAGACAAAGCAATAAATTAATAGCTCAAAGCTGTGCCACACTTTGTCATTTAGGTTGGTATGCAGGCCGCTTTGTCGATATTGTTAATTGGTCAGAAAAGGGATTGCTTGCTGCACAAACAATACAGGATAAGTTTTGGCAACAACAAATATACTTTCAAGCAGGCCGTGCCAAGGTACGAGCAACTCCTTATGAAGAAGCACTAGGAGACATAACAAAAGCTTGTCAACTAGCCGAAGAGATTAATCAACCTCATTTATTAGCTGAAGCTCAGGTTTTTAAGGGGCTACTCCTCTATATGCTAGGTAATTACCGAGAAGGATTCTCTTGTATTAATAATGCTATTGAGATGCTTAAAAGTCTTGGTGATAAGCTCTTTGAGTGTCGAGCTTATACAATGTTAGGGTTGATGTTTTTATATTCACATCAACACGATGCACTAGAAAAACTTCATCAACGAGGTGTTGAGCTTTCTAGACAAATAGGGTGGCGTTTAGGAGAAGTCTATTTAAATTCAACTTTAGGCAGAAGTTACCTACAAGATACAAAGTTAAATATTGAAAAAGCCCAAGATTGTTTAGAACGTTCTTTAGCTTTGGCTATAGAAATTGGTGAAAAAGTGTCTGCTTTGATAACCAAACGAGGTTTAGCAAAGATATCTGCCTTACAAGGGGACTATGAAGGAGCAATTACACAAATCAAGCAGGTTGTTACCGCACTAAAGAGTTTAGGAGAATTCCCTGAACGAATGGTAGCACTGGAAATATTAGGAGAAGTACAAGAATTAGCAGGCGATACTTATGAAGCTTTAGAAGCTTATAAAGCTTCACTGGAAGTAGGTAGCTATATTAAATTTCCACATTGCCAATGGAGTTCTTTGCTAGGGCAAGCAAGGTGTTTTTATAAGCTTGGAAGACGTGCTGAGGCTTTAACCGCACTTAGAGCTGCTGAAGAAATAGTTACAAAACTGCGCACGGAGTTTAACACTAGAGAGGAGGGAAAATACTTTTTCCAAACCTCTCGAAATGTTTATGAACTAATTGCACAAATTGAAAACGAAACCAAGGTTTCTGAGTAATAAAACTAGATTAAGTCTTTAATGCCCTTATTAAGGACATTTGACAATAGCCCAGTGATTTATCTCTAGGCGTTAAATTAATGCTACTAAGTGCTATAGAGTTTCAGAAAGAATAAATTGCACTAATCGGTTAGTTGCATCCAAAGCTGCTTGAGCAATACCGCGATTTATTACTATTTCTTCGCATTGGCAAGCCCCAGTTAGCTCATATTTGCTACGTCCATAAACTAGATCAACAATTACTACTAGTAATGGTGTGTCAAGAAATTGAGGAGTTAGCTTGATTGCATTACGTAGGGTAAACTCTACAGCAACAGGTAAGGCATCTTGAACAGCTTTTAGGGTTGCAATCGCAACAATTGCTAAATCGTCTTGATTAGGTTCACTAACATGATTTCCTTTAATGCGGTGACCTTTTAATGAAAGTACTACAGAGGCTTCTTTAGGTGCATTAGGATCACTATTAATTGCTTCTAGCTTTACATCTATTAAAATTAAGCGTGCCATTTTATTTTAGGGTGAAGATAATAAGTATTTTTGTAGAGTGACATTATATTTAGCAAAAATAATTTTTGCTAGCTTCATTGGAAAGTTGTTTTTGTTTAAGCTAATCTAAACTGATATGCTATCTTGCTTTAATGTAGATTATATATAATGGATTTTGATTAAAAATGTCAGAATATAAAGAGTCAAATCAAGATATTGTTCAAAAAGTAGAAAAACAGTCAGAAAAACAAGTAGAAAAACAATCAGAAAAAGACTATTACCAACAATCCCTTAAAGATGGTTATAAAGGGATATTAGGCGCAATAATAGGTACACTCGCTGCAGAAATAATTCTTTGGTTTGGACAAACAGAAAGCGTTCCTTCCTGGCTTCCTCAATTTAGACAAGTAGACGATAATATGCCATTAATATTTGCTGCTATTGGACTAATGTATACTTTTCGACATTTAGCACAAATCTGGCAAGCTAAAATACAACTTAAGCAACTTTTGCTAGATGAACAAGCTATTAGGATAGATTAAGCTAGTTTTTCTCGACAAATGTGTTAAAGCGTGACTAGAATTTGTTTTTTATCCCCCCTTCATTAAACAAAGATTAAGGAAATATTACATGAATAAGAATGTTGTGATTTTAATTGTTGGTTTTATAGTAGGTTTTATTATTAGCTTTCTATACTTTAATGCTCAATATCAAGCTACTGGTGGGGCAATTACCTCTCAACAAACAAGTGCAGAAACCCCTACATCACCAACTACAGCTAGTGCTACAACTAGCACTACAGTTAGCACTACAGCTAGTAAAACAGGAGCATTAGAAGCATTTGGGGCAAACAAATCTAGTAGCTCTACTTCAAAAGCTCCTCTAGCAGAAAGTGTTTACAAAAACATTCAAACATTAAAAGGTGTTCCTTCAGATCAAGTGCTTACAGTAATGAAAGCCTTTACAGAAGGTTTAGGAGTAAATTGTGTTTATTGTCACGTTTCTACAGAAGCACTTGATAAGGATGACAAAGCAATAAAACAAACTGCTCGTAAAATGTTGGAAATGGTACGTCAAATGAATAAAACTTACCCTACTAATGGACAAGTTACTTGTTTTACTTGTCATAGAGGAGCAGCCAAACCTGTTTCTTAATTTTGATTTGTGATTAAAGACCACCTCTAGCGTGGTCTTTTAATTATAGGGAGGCTTTTAATATATGTTCATTATTTTCTTTACTTCTGCTTCCATTTGACCTCGCCACATTAAGTAGTACATACGAAAATCTGCTAATAAAGAATATATAGGATACTTAAAAGTTGCAGGACGATTCTTTTCAATAAAGAAGTGTGAAAACCAAGCAAAGCCGTAAGAGAACCATAAACCAGCAAATAAAAACCATAAATTGCCTGCTAAAAATGCTAACCCAAAACAGATTAATCCAAGGCTAGTTCCAACAAAATGAAAAGCGCGTGTGATATATAGGCTGTGCTCTTTAACATAGAAGGGCCAGAAATCTTCAAATGTCTCAAAACGCTCTAACGACATAATTTCCTCCAAATATTGATATTAATAATCCTAGTAATTAATTCTAGTATTTAGCTTTTAACCCTTTTCAAGGAGCCTTATAAAAGCTATTATGTGCAAATTAAAGTAATTTTAGGTACAAGTTAAAAATGGGTTTAATCCTAACATAAATATATACAATATATAAATTCTTAAAACTATGCCTGATAATCTATTAGGTGGAAGATATGTTATAACAGAATTATTGGGAGAGGGCGGCATAGGGGTAGTCTATAAAGCCGAAGACCTACAAGAACACTGCGAAGTTGCAATAAAGTTTATGATTCAAGAAGCCGCAGTTGAAACAAAAACTCAACAAATTCGTCAAAGATATTTTGCTCGTGAAATAGCAATTCTGTCAAAAATTCGTCACCCTGGAATTGTATCTCTCTATGATAGTGGTTTTACAGAAATAGGTCTGCCATATTTTGTTATGGAATATGTAGTCGGGCAAACACTCTTAGATATATTAAAAGATGGCCAACTACTACTAGGACGAGCATTTAATTTATTACAACAAATAGGCTCATCACTAGATTGTATCCATCAACATAATGCAATTCATCGTGACTTAAAGCCAGAAAATATAATGATTATTAATAGTAATGGGAAGGAAATAGCAAAACTTCTAGATTTTGGTATTGCTAAAATATTAGAAGATGCTCAGGCTGATAGCCCATTTATGCCAATTACTCAGGCAGGCCATATTCTAGGAACAGTCGATTACCTCTCACCAGAACAATGGCAAGATAAACCCCTAGATTCTAGAGCAGATATTTATGCTTTTGGTTTAATTGCTTATGAAATGCTTACAGGCTATCATCCTTTTCGTGGCGGACTCTCTATTGGTGATACAATGATGAGACATTTAGAAGAAGAACCTCTTCCGCCTTCTAGCCTTGATCCAAAGATTCCTATATTGCTTGATCAAGTAATTTTGCGATCTTTAGCCAAAGATCGTAATCAACGTTATAGTAGTGCAATAGAATTTCTTACAGATTTTGAAGAAGTTTTAGCAGAAATTTATCGACGTAGTACAAGTTATTTATCTAACCCTGCAACAGAAACCTTAATGTATGAAATAGTTGAAATTCCTGATGAAGACGAACAGGTTTAATAAACCACTTCAAAAATATTAGGTATATCAGTCATACCTTTTAAGTTTAATCCTACTATTGGAGATAAAGAAAAAGCCCCATCTGTTGCTAACATTACACTTTCACTAATCAAAATTTGTTGACCGCTAGATTGTTGCATTAAACGTGCTGCTAAATTAACAGCATTGCCAATGGCTGTGTAATCCATACGCATTTCTGATCCAATATAACCTACCACTACCTCACCAGCATTAATGCCAACCCCTAGTTCAATAGGATCAATTCCATAGCTTTGCATATCCTGATTAAGCAAATAGAGTTGTCTTTGCATAGCAATAGCTGCGTTAACAGCGTTAAAACTATCTTGATCGCCTTGATAGGGTGCGCCAAAGAGTGCCATTAATCCATCGCCTAGGAATTTGTCCAATGTTCCTTGATAAGCAAAAACTACTTCTGTCATTGTTGAGAGGAAACGATTTAATATATAAATAACAATCTCTGGATCTCCTTTTTCAACAAAAACATTAAAATCTTTAATAGAAGCAAACAAAATAGTTACAGTTTGAGTTAACCCATCACCAATACCTAATAGATCTGGGGATTGTAGGATGAGATCTACTACTTGGTTTGGTAAAAAGCGTTGGTAATTTGCTCTTAAAATAGCTTCTTGTGCTAGCTGGTCATAGGCAAAAGCATTATCTATAGCAATCGCTGCTTGAGCCGCTACTGCTGTAAGTAAATCTAAGTCATCTAAACTAAAAGGGCTGGCTACTCCTAATTTATCTACGTAAATTACTCCTAGTACACGCTTTTTTCCAATTAATGGTACACACATTAAAGAATGAATGCTTTGACAAGCAATAGAATCCGCAGAATTAAACCTTTCATCTAGTTGTATATCTTCAGAAATTAACGCTACTCTATCTAAGATCACTTTTTGTGTAATGGTGCGGCTAAGACTTAAGGTATGTCGTGCTAGGGTTTGGTTTAGATCTGGATGAAAACTAATCAAACGAGGTTCAATTAAGTTGTTTACCTCGTCCCATAACAAAATTGCACTACGTTCTGCTTGGGTAAGCTTAAAACATAAATCTACTATTTCACTAAAAACCTTATCCATATCAAAAACAGAACTTAGGGTTTTACCAAAAGCATAGAGCATTTCTATAGTTTGAACT